>NZ_JBFTER010000007.1:0-81446 GCF_047229345.1 Cellulomonas jepli
CCGCGAGGCCGAGGAGCCCGCGCCGGGACAGCCCGCGGGCCGGCGGCTCGGCGGGTGCCGTGCCGTCGGGGGACGGGGTGGTGTCGTCGGTGGTCATCGGGGTCCTCGGTCCTCGTGGGTTCCTCGGGTGCGCGGGTCCGGGGTGCGCGGCTCGCGCCTCGCCGGGCCGGTCGCGCCGCGGGTCAGGCCGCGCCGGTGATGGTCGCGGTGAGCTGCGAGAGGGGCTCGCTCACGGCGTCGACCGCCGCGGCCAGCGCCTTGATGTCCTCGGGTGAGAGCGCGTCGTACGTCGGGAAGCCCGTGTCGACGCTGCCCTGCTCGGCGAGGAGGCCGCGCAGCGCGGTGAACCGCTCGTCGAGCGTCGCGACGAGCTCCGCGTCCTCCGCCTCGGCGACGTCCCGCAGCACCTCGACCGCGACCCACGCGCCGTCGACGTTGGCCTCGAAGTCCCACAGGTCGGTGTGCGACCAGATCTCCTCCTCGCCGGTGACCTTGCCGCCGGCGACCTCGTCGAGGAGCTCCTTGGCGCCGTTCGCGATCTGGAAGGACTCGAACGTGAAGTCGTCGGCGTTGACCTGGTCCGCGAGCTGCTGGGTGTACCGCACGAGGTCGGCCGCGGCCACCTGACGCTGCTCGGGGGTCAGCGGCGTGTACGCGACCCCGCCGTTGTCCTCGGGCGCCGGTGCCCACAGGTCCTTCTCGACGTAGTGCCAGCCGCTCCACGCCTGACCCTCCTCGAGGTCGGCCTCCCGCAGGTCGAGCAGCGGGTCGAGGTCGCCGAACGACTCGGCGACGGGCTCGACGCGCTCCCAGTGCACGCGCGTCGGGGCGTAGAGCTGGCGCGCGGCCTCGTCGTCGCCCGCGACGTAGGCGTCGGCGAACGCCTGGGTGCCGGTCACGAGGCTCGCGACCTGGTCCTTGACGTAGGCGACGTACGACGCCTCGGCCGCCGCGAGCTGCTGCGCGGTGTCGCCCGTGGGGCCCACGTCGGCGCCCGAGTCGGTCACGGTGAACTCGGCGCGGATGCCGTCACCGACCATGCCGGGCTTGCACGCCGTGAAGTAGCTGCCCGGGCGCGCCTGCACCACGAGGTCACGCGTGAGGCCGGGGCCGATGTTCTCGACCTCGGAGACGACGCGCAGGCCGTCCTCGCCGAGCAGGTAGAACTCGGTGACGTCGTCGCCGGAGTTCGTCACGGAGAACGTGAGCGTGCCCGAGGGGGCCTCGGCCGCCGAGACCGCGCAGTCGGACGCGGACGAGTCGACGGTCAGGACGCCGCCCGTCGTGGCGTCGCGCCCGTCGGGCGCCGACGCGGCGGGCTCGTTCGCGACGCAGCCCGCGGCGAGGGGCAGCACGAGCGCGGCGAGGGCGGCTGCGGTGAGGGCGGGGCGGGGCATGACGGTCCTCCGGGGGCGGGGCGGGGTCTGCGGCGGTGGTGCGCGCGCGGCGGCGGTGGTGCCGGGGCGGGTCGGGCGGTCGGTCGGGCGAGGCCCGCGACGACGGGGAGCTCAGGCGGGCGCGGCGGCGGTGCTCACGGCGGGGGCGGGTGTGCGGGCCGGGGCCGGCGGTCCGCCCCACGTCGTGCGCACGAAGAAGAACGCGGTCGGGACGACGTACGCGACCCAGGCGACCAGCTCGAGCCACGTGGTGGCGGGGGAGAAGTTGAAGACGCCCTTGAGCAGCGTGCCGTACCAGCTCGACGGCGGGATGGTGGCCGAGACGTCGAACGCGAGGTTCGACAGGCCGGGCAGGATGCGGGCCTCCTGCAGGTCGTGCACGCCGTAGGACAGCACCCCGGCGGCCACGACGACGAGGAACAGGCCGGTCCACGCGAAGAACGTGCGCAGGTTCAGGCGCACCGCGCCGCGGTACACGAGCCAGCCGAGCACCACGGCGGTCGCGAGCCCGAGCGCGGCGCCGAGCAGCGGCGAGGTCGAGGCGCCCGTGGCCTTGGCCCCGGCCCACAGGAACAGCGCGGTCTCGAGGCCCTCGCGCCCGACGGCGAGCAGTGCCATGACCGTGACCGCGCCCTTGCCGGCGCTGATCGCGTCGTCCAGGCGGCTGTGCAGGTCCGCCTTGAGGTGCCGGGCGGTCCTCGCCATCCAGAAGACCATCCACGTGATGAGCCCGACGGCGACGATCGAGAGCGAGCCCCCGATGGCCTCCTGCGCCTCGAACGTCAGGCCCTGCGGGCCGAACGTGAGGAGCGCGCCGAAGCCGAGCGAGACGACGGCGGCGATGCCGACGCCGGACCACAGCGCGGGCAGCAGGTCCCGGCGCCCCGTCCGCACGACGTAGGCGACGAGGATCCCGACGACGAGCGCCGCTTCGAGGCCCTCGCGCAGGCCGATCAGGTAGTTGGCGAACATGGCGGCTCTCGCTCCAGGACCGGCCCGTCCCCGCGTCCGGGGGTGTCGGTGGGTGGCTGTCGTAGTGAGGGATGCCTTACCTCACCGTGGGGAATGTACTGCACCCCGCGCGCCGCTCGGGAGGCGTCTCGCGGACGGGTGGGTGTGAGAGCCGTCACCCGCGACCGCGGGCATCACGCCGCGCGGGCGGCAGCCAGGCGGGTGCGGAGGGCGGGCCACGCGTCGGCGAACGCGGGCAGCAGAGGCAGCGCGTCGACCTCCGCGGCGGCCACCCACCGCACCTCGAGGCTCTCCGCGTCGGTCACGGCCGGCTCGAACGCCGTGACCGCCTCGGCGAGCACGGTCGTGTAGCTCCAGGTCCCGTGGTCCAGCACGTGCGTCCCGAGCACGCGCACCGCACGCGCCGGCACGCCGGCCTCCTCGTGCGCCTCCCGCAGCGCCGCGTCGGCCGCGGACTCCCCGGGGGCGCGCGCACCGCCCGGCAGCCCCCAGGTCCCACCGTGGTCGCTCCACAGCGCACGGTGCTGCAGCACGACCGCGTCGAGCCCACCCGACCCCGCGTCCCAGCGCCCGAGCAGCAGCCCCGCCGCGCCGAGCAGCCCCCAGTGCCGCCGCCCGCACGCGCACTCGACCCAGCCGTCGCCCGGCAGGCGGTGGTGCGCGTGCTCCGTCATGCGGCCGGACCGTGGCCCGTCAGCCGACGATGTCGCAGATCGCGGTGCCGGCGCTCACGCTGGAGCCGACGCCCGCGGCGAGCCCCGTGACGGTGCCTGCGCGGTGCGCGACGAGCGGCTGCTCCATCTTCATGGCCTCGAGCACGACGACGAGGTCGCCCTCCGCCACCTGGGCGCCGTCCTCGACCGCGACCTTGACGATCGTGCCCTGCATCGGCGAGGCGAGCGTGATCCCGCCGGCGCTCGCGGTCGCCCGCGACGGCGCACGCCGGACCGGTCGGCGCGCGGACCCGTTGGGCCGGCCCCGGCCACCGCCGAGCGCGAGCGCGGACGGCAGCACGACCTCGAGCCGCTTGCCGCCGACCTCGACGACGACGCGCTCGAACGACTCGGGCTCCTCGGGCTCGGCCGGGCGGGTCCCGACGGGAGCCACGGGAGCACCCGCGAGCCCCGGCAGCCGGTCCGCGAACTCGGTCTCGATCCAGCGCGTGTGCACGCGGAACGCCTCCTGCGGGTCCGCGGGGACGAAGGCGTCCTCCTCGAGCACCGCGCGGTGGAACGGCACGACCGTCGGGATCCCGACGACCTCGAGCTCGGCGAGCGCCCGGCGGGCCCGCTCGACGGCCTGGCGGCGCGTGGCGCCCGTGACGATGAGCTTGGCGACCATCGAGTCGAACGCGCCCGAGACGGTGTCGCCCTCGACGACGCCCGAGTCGACCCGCACGCCCGGCCCGGCGGGGAAGCGCAGCGTCGTGATGCGACCCGGCGCGGGCAGGAACCCGGCGGCCGGGTCCTCGCCGTTGATCCGGAACTCGATCGAGTGCCCGCGCGTGGCCACGGAGTCGTAGCCCAGCGGCTCGCCCGCGGCGATGCGCAGCTGCTCGCGCACGAGGTCGATGCCGCTGACCTCCTCGGTCACCGGGTGCTCGACCTGGAGCCGGGTGTTGACCTCGAGGAAGCTGACCGTGCCGTCGGCGCCCACGAGGAACTCGCACGTCCCGGCGCCGACGTAGCCGGCCTCGCGGAGGATCGCGACCGACGCGCGGACGAGCTCGGCGTTCTGCTCGTCGGTCAGGAACGGCGCGGGCGCCTCCTCGACGAGCTTCTGGTGGCGGCGCTGCAGCGAGCAGTCGCGCGTCGAGACCACGACGACCGTGCCGTGCGCGTCGGCGAGGCACTGGGTCTCGACGTGGCGCGGCCGGTCGAGGTACCGCTCGACGAAGCACTCGCCGCGCCCGAACGCCGCGGTGGCCTCGCGGACCGCCGAGTCGAACAGCTCGTCGATCTCGTCGGCCTCGCGCGCGACCTTGAGCCCGCGCCCGCCACCGCCGAACGCGGCCTTGATCGCGACGGGCAGCCCGTGCTCCGCGGCGAACGCGTGGATCTCCCGCACGTCGAGCACCGGCTCGGGGGTCCCGGCGACGAGCGGCGCGCCGGCGCGCTGCGCGATGTGCCGGGCGCTGACCTTGTCGCCGAGCTGCTCGATGGCGGAGGGCGGCGGGCCGATCCACGTCAGGCCGGCGGCGATCACGGCGCGCGCGAAGTCGGCGTTCTCGGCGAGGAAGCCGTAGCCGGGGTGCACGGCGTCCGCGCCGGAGCGCCGCGCGACGTCGAGCAGCTTGCCCATGTCGAGGTACGTCTCCTGGGCGCGCGCGCCCTCGAGCGCGTACGCCTCGTCGGCGGAGCGCACGTGCAGGGCCTCACGGTCGGGATCGGCGTAGACAGCGACGGAGCCGATGCCGGCGTCGCGGCACGCGCGGGCGATGCGGACGGCGATCTCGCCGCGGTTGGCGACGAGGACCTTCGAGATGGGGGGCACGGCTCACCGTAACGTGGCCAGGGTCGCAGGTCCCACCTGCTGCGCCGGAGCGCCCGAAGATTGGGGATGTGGCCATCGGGCGCGGACCGGTCTTGTAGGACTCCTCCAACGGCGCGCCGACGATGTCCGGTCGTGGGCCGCGCGGTTGTCCGGTGGGGACAACGCGCGCGGCGGCGGTCAGCGGGCCGGGGTCGTGCGCCAGAGCTCCGGCAGCGTCACGCCGACCTCGCCGAGGAGCTCGCGGAGCAGCGGCAGGCTCAGCCCGACGACGCCGTGGTGGTCGCCCTCGATGCCGGTCACGAACGCGCCCCCGAGCCCGTCGACCGTGAACGCGCCCGCGACCGCGAGCGGCTCGCCCGTCGCGACGTACGCGTCGATCTCGTCGTCGGTCAGGTCCGCGAAGTGCACGACCGTCGAGGACGTCGCCCCGAGCGTGCCGCCCGTCCCGCGCCCGCCGTCGGCCGCGCCGGGCCGGTCGTCGATCAGCCAGTGCCCCGTGTGCAGCACGCCGCTGCGCCCACGCATCGTCCGCCACCGCGCGACGGCCTGCTCGGCGCTCGCGGGCTTGCCGAAGATCTCGCCGTCGAGCTCGAGCATCGAGTCGCAGCCGAGCAGCAGCAGGTCGTCGTCGGGCTCGTCGTCCGCGGCTGCACCCGCGTCTCCCGCGACGGGCGCTGCGGCGAGCGTCCGGGCGACGTCCTCGACCTTGGCCTGCGCGAGCACCAGGACCGCGTCGGCGGGCTCGAGCTCGCCGAACCGCTCGCGCGCGGCGGCGAGCGTCGCCTCCTCGTCGACCGCGGAGACGGCGACGAGCGGGTCGACCCCCGCCGCGATCAGCGTCGCGCGGCGGGCAGGGGAGGCGGAGGCCAGGAGCAGTCGGGTCACGGCGTGCGAGCCTACCGACGCGCCGGCGGAGGCGCCGGGCCGGACGCCGGTGGCGGCGCCGGACGGACGTTTCCTGTGAATCTGCCCCGCAGCGGGTCCTGGGACCTTCGATTCTCGACCTGCGCGCCCGGCGTGGGCGATGATCAGGCGACACCTGCTCACCGACGCACCGCCGCGACCGGCTCGAGCCTCGACGGACCGTGAGGACCCCTGTTGCCATGACCGACGTTCTCGACCCCACGCCACCGAGCACGGTGGGCCGCGCGCGCGAGCTGCGGCACTCGCGCGGCTGGATCTTCGGCACGATGCTCGTCTCCGCGCTGCTGAGCCTCACGGCGTCGCTCGTCCTCTCGGCCGAGGCGATCACCCTGGCGGCGGACCCGACCTCCAAGCTCGGGTGCGACATCAACTCCGTGATCAGCTGTGCGACGGTCGCGCTCTCCGACCAGGCCAGCCTCCTCGGCTTCCCGAACGCGTTCCTCGGCCTGATGGCCGAGCCGGTGGTCATCACGATCGCCGTCGCGGCGCTCGGGGGCGTGCGGTTCCCGCGCTGGTTCATGTTCTCGGCGCAGCTCGTCTACCTGATCGGCGTGATCTTCGCGTACTGGCTGTTCCAGCAGTCGCTGTTCGAGATCGGCGCGCTGTGCCCCTGGTGCATGCTCGTGACCGTCTCGACGACGCTCGTGTTCGCGTCGCTGCTGCACTACAACATCCGTGAGGACAACCTGTACCTCCCTCGCGGGGTGCAGCGCTGGGCCAAGGAGTTCGTCGACGCCGACAACGACGTCATCGTCATCGTCGCGTGGCTCATCCTGCTGGCGGCGCTGATCGTCCTGAAGCACGGCGCCGCGCTGTTCGCCTGACGGAGCGGTCGCCGAGCGGCGACCGCAGCCCGCGCACCGCTCGACGGGGACGATGAGACTTCTCTCATCGTCCCCGTCGTCGTCTCCGGCGGACGCGGGCCCGGCTCGCGGTCGCGTGGGGTGTGGGAAACCCCGCAGCACCTGCTGGGACGGCTCGATCCGCCCACGCGAGGCGGGCTGCGGCCGGGTGAGACCGCTCCCAAGGCCGCGGCGCCGGATCGTCTCAGTGTCCGAGATGTCCGTTTACGCGTGACGCGCCGCGTGGGTTGACTCCGCTGCCGACAGGGGGGTCGGGTGGCTCGGGGTCGAGCAGCCCGACCGCACGACGACGTGCGGGGCCGGTGCGCACGGGTGCCAGGGGGCAGAGATGGACGTGCGTGCAGGCCGGCGTGGTGTCGGCGTCGTGGTGGGTCGGGCGCTCGTGGTCGCGGTCGCGGCCACGTCGATCAGCCTCGTGCCGGTCGGCGCGGGGGTGGCGGTCGCCGAGACGCCGGTGGCGACCGAGGGGGCTCCGCCGGTCGAGCGGCCGCTCCCCCCGACCGCCGTCCGAGCAGGCGACGGGCTCGACGCGCCGGTCGTGCCGCCCGCGGTCGACGCCGCCGCTGTCCCCGGTGACGAGGCGGCCTCGCCGCGCGTCGCCTGGTGGCCCGGCGCCCTCGCCGCTCCCGAGCTGCTCGTGCCGGCCGCGGACGCCGCCGACCCCGCCGACGTCCCCGAGCCGGCGGCCCCGCCGGCCCCGGGTGCCGTCGTGGCCGAGGGTGCCGCGACCGGCGTGCTGCTCCGGTCCGGCTACCTGCTCGGCGACACGTCGCTCGTGACGTACTTCGACGCCGACGTGGCCGACGGCGACCCGACCTCCTGGGCGCGCTGGTTCGCCACGGTGACCGACGCCGCGACGGGCGCGACGCAGGTGTCCGGCTACCTGGACCGCGACGACCTGGCCCGGTGCGGCTCCCCGCGCGAGTTCTGCCGCAGCTTCGGTGCCGCCGACGGCTGGGTCCTCGACGCGACGCGCACCTACACGGTGACGATCACGGTGCTCGACGAGGCGGGGGAGCGCGCGGACTCGGCACCCTCCGCTGCGGCCCGCCCGCGCACGACCGTCGTCCCGCCGAGCCTCTCGGCCGAGCAGGCGGCCGGCTGCGCGTGCCCCAACGTCCTCGGGCGCACCGTCGACGGCCAGGAGCTGCGCGGTGCGCTCGTGAACACCGGGACCGGCGCGTTCAACCGCACCGAGGCCGACCTGACGATGTCCGGCTTCGGCATCCCGTTCCAGGCGGTGCGCTTCTACTCGTCCGCGAACCCCGGCGTCGGCATGTTCGGCGCGGGCTGGACGTGGACGTACGACGCCCGGGTCGAGGCCGGCGACGGTGCGGACGCGGTGCGGGTGCGCGCGGAGGACGGCGCGGAGGCCGTCTACACGCGGGCCGCCGACGGCTCCTACGAGCGGCCGGCCGGCGTGCGCGCGGTGCTGACCGACCGCCCGGGCGGCGGCTGGGTCCTGACCCCGCCGGACCAGCGCCGGCTCGAGTTCGACGCGAACGGCGTGCTGCTGTCCGTCGAGGACGCCCGCGGCCACGGCGTCACGCTCGCCTACGACAGCGCGGGCCTGCTCACGACCGTCACGGACGCCGCCGGTCGGGTCGTCCGCATCGAGAACCGCCGCGACGTCGAGGCGATCAGCAGGATCACGCTGCCCGACGGGCGCAGCGTGCAGTTCGACTACGACCAGGGTCGCCTCGCGAAGGTCCAGGACGCGCGCGGCCTGACGTGGAGCTACCGGTACTCCGGCGGCCGGCTCACCGAGGTCACGAACGCGCGCGGCAAGCGGGACGTCGCCAACGTGTACGACGCGGACGGCCGCGTCACGCAGCAGACCGACGCGTCGGGTGCCGTGAGCACGTTCGCCTGGGACGCGGGTGAGCAGGTCGCCACCACGACGGACCCCGACGGCGTCGTCTCGCTCGACGGCTACCGCGACAACGTGCTGCTGTACTCGCGCAACGGCAACGGCGAGACGGTCACCTACCGCTACGACGCCCGCCTGAACGAGGGCCTCGTCGTCGACCCCGACGGCAACCAGGCGGCGGCGTCGCACGACCCGAACGGCAACCCGGTCGAGCGCGTGGCCCCGGCCCCGTTCGAGTACGTCGAGCGCAACGCGTTCGACGCGGGCAACAACCTCACGTCGCACACCGACGGCCGCGGCAGCACCTGGTCGTACGCGTACAACGCCGAGCAGGAGCTCACGAGCCAGAGGGACCCCGAGCAGTCCGACGGCTACTCCTACGTGTACGACGCGCGGGGCCTGCTGTCGCGGCGCACGGACCCGCGCGGCAAGGTCACGCGCTACGAGTACGACGCGGCGGGCAACCGCACCGCAGAGGTCGCGGCGACCGGCCGACGCACCGAGTTCACGTACGACGCGACGGGCCGCATGGTGTCGGTCGTCGACCCCCGCGGCACGGTCGCGGGTGCGAGCAAGGACGCCTACCGCACGCGCGTCGTGTACGACCACCAGGACCGCGTGCTCGAGCGGTTCGACCCGGGCAAGAGCGTCCCGGTCCGCACGACGTACGACGAGCTCGGCAACGTCGTCGTCGTGACCGACCAGCTCGCGAACTCCTACCGGTACACGTACGACGACTCGGGCCGGCTCGTCACGCTCAAGGACCCGGTCGGCAACGTCACGGAGCACACCTACACGAAGGCGGGCCGGACGTCGTCGGTCACCGACGGCGAGGGCAACCGCACGTCGTGGACCTACGACGGCCAGGGTCGGGCGAAGACCGAGACGCTGCCGCTCGGCAACCAGGCCCGGCGCGACGGCGAGTCCGAGGCGGAGGCGAAGGCTCGGCGCACCGCGTACACGACGACGTTCCACTACGACTTCCGCGGCAACCTGATCCGCGCGGAGCGCCCGGACCCGCAGGGCCGGCCGGTGCAGGTCGACACGCGCTTCGACGAGCTGGGCCGTCCGGTCCAGCAGATCGACGAGCTCGGGGCGACGACGGGGATCGGCTACGACCCGTCCGGTCACGTCACGAACATCTCCGACGAGACGGGCCAGGACCTCGGCTTCACGTACGACAAGGCCGGCCGCCGCACGGGTGGCTCCGGCGTCGAGTCACCCGCGCGCATCGAGTACGACCAGGCCGGCAACCCGACGCGCCAGGTCACCGCGTCGGGCGGCGTCATCACGTGGGAGTACGACGACGACGGACGCCCGGTGGCGGTCACCGAGCCGCGCGGCCACGTCGCGGGCGCCGACCCGGCCGCGTTCACGACCCGCTACACCTACGACCCGTCGGGCAACCTCGTCGAGGTCCGCGACCCGCTCGGTCACGTCACGAAGGCGGCCTACGACACGTCCGGGCGGCTGTCGTCGACGACCGACCCGACCGGCTCGGCCGTGCGGTACGGCTACGACGCCGCAGACCGGCTGACGTCCGTGCTCGGGCCCGACGCGAGCGGTGAGCAGCAGTCGCTGCGCTACCTGTACGACGCGAACGGGCAGGTCATCAAGCGCCGCGACCCGCTGGGTCACGAGGCGGCGCTCGAGTACGACCGCGCCGGACGCACCAAGGCGACGACCGACCCGCTGGGCCGGCGCCGCGAGTACGTGCACGACGCGAACTCCAACCTCACCCAGCTCGTCGCCGCGCGGGTCGTGGAGGGCGACCCGCGGGTCGACCCGAACCGGGAGGCCCGCACGGTCCTGTTCGACTACGACACGCTCGACCGGCTCACGTCGAAGCAGCTCGGGGCCGACGGGCAGGTCTTCACGTACGGCTACGACGCGAAGAACCGTCTCGTCTCGCTCGCCGACCCGAGCGGCGTGCGCGAGCACGCGTTCGACGCGACGGGACTGCTGACGGGGGTGACGCGCACGGGTGTCGACGGCGCCGTCGAGCAGTTCACGTACGCCTACGACGACCAGGACAACCTGACGTCACGCACGTACCCGGACGGCACGACCGTCGCCGCCACCTACGACGTCGCCGACCGCCTCACGTCGCTGACCGCGACCCGGGGCGGGACGAGCGCGGCGTACGGCTTCGGCTACGACGTCGCCAACCAGCTCACGGCGATCACGTTCCCGGAGTCCACCGGGCTGACCGAGGACCGGGAGTACGACGCGGCGGGTCGGATGACCCGGGTCGCCACGACGCGTGCGGGTGGCGAGGTCGTCTCGTCGCACGACCTGGACCTCGACGCCGCCGGGAACCCCACCCGGATCTCGGCGGCGCGGACCACGACACCCGGCGGCACCCCGGTGACGGAGACCACGGCCTACGCCTACGACAAGGCGCACCGCCTCACCTCCGCGTGCTACGGCGCCGAGAGCTGCACCCCGGGCGCGTCGGCGACGCAGCGGTTCGACTACACCTACGACCTGGTCGGGAACCGGGCCGCGCAGAAGATCACCACCGCGACCGGAACCGCGAGCACCGCGTACACCTACGACGCGGGGGACCAGCTCACGCGCGAGGTCACGTCGGTCACCGGGACGGTCACCGGTCTGGGCGACGTGCGCGCCGGCACCCGGGAGTTCACCTACGACGCCGAGGGCAACCAGACGCGCGCGGGTGACGAGCGGTACTCCTACAACCTCGACGGGTCGCTTGCCTCGGCGACGGCCCGGGGGAGCTCGACGCAGTACGCCTACGACGGCGCGGGGATGCGGCTGGGGTCGGTCACGCGGCCGGAGGGCGAGACCGCCGGTGCGAGTACGGCGACCGCCTGGTCCTGGGACGTCGCGGCCGGGATGCCGCTGCTCGCGACCGAGGCCCTGTCAGGTCTCGACGGGGACGGGGCCGAGACGTCGTCGTCCACCACCTCGTTCCTGTACGCGCCCGACGGGTCACCGCTCGCGCTGCTCGGCGGAGGGGCGACCGAGGAGGGCGAGCAGCCCGGCACGTTCTCGGCCTACGTCCGCGACTGGCTCGGCGGCGTGTCGGGGGTCGTGTCGCAGACCGGTGTGCCGCAGTGGGCCTACGACCACGACCCGTTCGGCAACCCGCGCGGCACCGACCTGGTGGACGGTGGCCGACAGCTCGACCCCGGGGCGCCCACGAACCCGCTGCAGTACGCGGGAGGCTACCGGGACGTCACCCAGTCCGACCGGTACCAGCTGCGGGCACGCAACTACGACTCGTCCACGGGCCGGTTCGACTCGATCGACCCGGTCGCCGGGTCCGGGCAGAACGCCGCGGTGTCGTCGTACGCGTACGTCGCGAACCGACCGACGTTCACGACGGACCCGACGGGCAAGCGGCCCGACGACGCCACGGGCACGGACGCGGGCGTCACGACGACGACGGACCCGTTCGCGGGTCAGCGCGAGGCGGCGAAGAAGGCCGTCGCCGAGGCGGAGGCGCTCGTCTCCCAGATCGGCGACGAGATCATCTCGCTGGTCATGGACCTGATCGGGGTCACGGACGCGAGGAAGTGCATCTCCGAGGGCGACGTCGGGGCCTGCATCTCGACCGCTCTGAACGCCGTGCCCTGGGGCAAGCTCTTCAAGGCGGCGAAGGTCGCGATCAAGGCGGTCGGGGTCGGCAAGCGTCTCGTCGAGGGGTACTCCAAGCTCAAGGCGGCCCGGCGAGCCCTCGACGACATCCCGAAGGCGACGCCGACGAAGGTCACGCCCGACGCCGCCGCGGTCACGAAGGCGAACACCGCGGCCAAGCAGGCGCAGGACGCCGCCGCGTCCACCAGGACCGTCGCGACGAGGACCTCGAAGGAGGTCGCGTCGGCGAAGAAGGCCAACGCGAAGGCGCAGGCGCGCGCCGCGGACGACGTGGCGGAGACAGGAGCCCGGGCCTGCTCGTTCGACGGTTCGACGCCCGTCCTGATGGCCGACGGTTCCCGCAAGCCGATCGCGGAGATCGAGGTCGGTGACGACGTCGTCGCTTCGGACCCGGAGACCGGGGAGCGAGGCGCACGCGACGTCGAGCACGTCTTCGTGCACGAGGACACCGTCACCGACCTGGCTCTCGCCGGCGGCGAGGTTCTCGCGACGACGGAGGACCACCCGTTCTGGTCGGTGACCGACCAGAGGTTCGAGCGGGCCGACGAGCTCGCGGCCGGCGAGCTGGTCCTCACGGCCGACGGTCGCGTCCTCGCGGTGAGCGGTCTGCGGGTCACCACCGCGCGCGCAGCTCTCGCCTACAACCTCGAGGTCGCCGGGGTCCACACGTACCACGTCGGTGCTGACGAGGTTCTCGTCCACAACGCGTGCCGCACGTTCTCGAGCCTCACGCCGTCGGGGGTCATCCCCGACACGGCCGGCGTCTACGTGATCGAGATGAAGGACGGGATGGTGTACGTCGGCTCGGCGACCCTCCGGAACACGATCCACCGGCGCTTGCACCGCGCCTTCACCGACAGCACGCACGCCGTCGCCAGCGCGGGCTACAAGGTCTCGGACGTCGCACAGATCCGGACGATCCCCGTCCCCGGCGGAGCGCCGGCGCAGATCCACAAGATGGAGCAGGCGCTGATCGACTCCTACGGTGGGTGGCGCGGTTCGACGTTGCTGAACCGCTCGAACGTTCCCGGCGTGCCCTGATCGACGGCTGGAGGAGGAAGCTGATGGACGACGAGCGCTTCTGGGCACTCATCGACGAGGCCGTCGAGCGTGCGAGCCGCACCGGTGGTGCCTCGGCGGTGGCGGGGAGTGAGGTCAGCGACGTGCTTGTGGACCGGGCCGCACCCGACGAGGTGGTCCGCTTCACCCGGCACGCGGACGTGGTCGCCGGCCGGGCCGCGACGTGGGACCTGCTGGCGGCGTGCCACCTGATCGACGGGTGGCACTCCGACGACGCCTTCCGCGACTTCCGGGACTTCCTCGTCCTCGCCGGCCGGGCGGTGTTCGAGCGCGCCGTCGAGGACGCGGACTCGCTCGCCGAGCGCGCGCCGCTCGTGCTCGGACGGCGGGACGGCCGTCTCGCCCCGGAGCCGGTCGACGACCTCGCCCGGACCGCCTGGGCGCGGCTGACGGGGTCGGACGACGAGGACGACTGGTTCGAGGCGGTCGCGGCCGCCGCACCGGAGGCCGGGGGCGGCTCTGGCGGCGCCGGGCTGCGAGGAAGGCCGTGGGAGTCCTGGGAGCGGCGTGAGTACGACAGCCGGCTCCCTGCTCTGGTCTCGCTGGTCGGCCTGCGCGGCTGACGGTCTGCGCGGCTGACGGCCTGTGTCGACGGGCTGCGGCGCGCGACGAGGATCGCGAGCGCCGCCAGCAGCAGACCCGTGCACGTGTCGGTGTGCGGCAGGTCGAGCAGGTGGCCCGCGCCGGACATGAGGAACGTCGCGGTCACGTCGTTCGTCAGTGCCGTGCGCCCGAGCGGCGCGAGGACGGCGGTCAGCAGCGGACGGGCGGGGGTCGCCAGCAGCACGAGCGTCCCGGTGACGTACGCGCCGGCCATGAGCCCGCCCGTGACGCCCGACGAGTGGCTCGACCAGGTCTCGGTGATCTCGCCGACGTGCCACGGGATCGCGCTGCCGGCGAGGACGGCGAACACCAGGAACACCGGACCGCTGCCGCGCAGCGTCGGTCGGCCCATGCGCTCGACGACGCCGTACCGCACGAGCGCGGAGCCGACGAGGAAGAGCCCGGGGACGAGCGGCAGCCCGCCCTCGAAGAGCCACAGCGCGAGCGCGACGCCGAGCGCTCCGCCGACGGCGACGAGCCACCGCGGGAGCCAGGAGGACGGGAGCAGCACGAGCAGCCCGAGCACCGCGTACTGGCTGAGCGCCTCGCCGGGGTGCAGGCACGCGTGCCCGATGCCGAGGGGCAGCAGCAGGAGCAGGCGGCGGAGCAGCAGGACGCGGGGGTTCGGGGCGCCGCGCCGGGTCGCGGACTCGAGGAACAGCGTGAACCCGATGCCGAACAGCAGCGAGAAGATCGGGAAGAAGCGCTGGTGCGCGAGCAGCTCGATCCAGCCGCTCGGGTTCCCCAGCGTCGCCGGAGGGTTGGCGTCCGTCTCCTAGTCGAACCGGCGGCGCGGGTGGTGGGGGTCACGCGACCAGCCTCGTGCGCGGTCCCAGGCGGCGCGCCCGTCCGTGGACCCCCGCCCGGTGCGCTCGCTCCGCCCCGGGACGGACGAGGCGTCCACCCGCAGGACCCCTGCGGTTGGACGCCTCGCGTGCGTCGTCCGGCTCAGACCAGCGCGGTCCGCAGCACGTCGAGCGGCAGACCACCGAGCGCGAGCGCGCGCTTGTGGAACTCGCGCAGGTCGAACTGCTCGCCGCGCGCGCGGGCGGAGGCGGCGGCGTCGTCCCGCGCCTGCTCCCAGAGCCGCTGGCCGACCTTGTAGGACGGCGCCTGCCCGGGCCACCCGAGGTAGCGGTTGAGCTCGAAGCGGATGAACGCCTCGGGCATGTTGACGTTCGCGAGCAGGAAGTGCCACGCCTTGTCGGCGTCCCACGTGCCGCCGCCCCACCGCTCGGGCGCGGGCAGGCCGAGGTGGACCCCGATGTCCAGCACGACGCGCGCGGCACGCATGCGCTGACCGTCGAGCATGCCCAGGCGGTCGCCCGGGTCGTCCATGAAGCCCAGGTCGGCCATGAGGCGCTCGGCGTACAGCGCCCAGCCCTCGCCGTGCCCCGAGACCCAGCACGCGAGCCGGCGCCAGGAGTTCAGCGTCGCGCGCTCGTGGACGGCCTGGCCGACCTGGAGGTGGTGCCCGGGGATGCCCTCGTGGAAGACCGTCGTCTTCTCGCGCCACGTGTTGAAGGTCGTGACCGACGGCGGGACGGACCACCACATGCGCCCGGGCCGCGTGAAGTCGTCGCTCGGGCCGGTGTAGTAGATGCCGCCGTTCTGGGTGGGCGCGATGCGGCACTCGAGCGTGAGCAGCGGCTCGGGGATGTCGAAGTGCGTGCCGTTCAGCGCGGCGATGGCGCCGTCCGACGTCTCCTGCATCCAGGCGCGCAGCGCGTCCGTGCCGTGCAGGGTGCGGGTCGGGTCGGCGTCGAGCGCGGCGACGGCCTGCTCGACGGTCGCGCCGGGCCCGGCGATCTGCGCCGCGACCGCCTCCTGCTCGGCGACGACGCGGGCGAGCTCCTCGAGCCCCCACTGGTACGTCTCCTCGAGGTCCACCGTCGCCCCGAGGAAGTAGCGCGACCAGAGCCCGTAGCGCTCGCGGCCCGCGGCGTCGGCCTGCGGGGCCTGCGGGGCGAGCTCGTCGCGCAGGAACGTCGTGAGCTGCGCGTAGGCCTCGCGCGCGGCGGCGGCACCGCGCTCGAGCTCGGCGCGCACGAGCGAGCACGACGCGGACTCGTCGAGCGCCGCGGCGACGTCGGGACCCTGGACGTAGGTCGTGAAGAAGGAGGTCGACGGGTCGGCGAGCTCGGTCGCCTGCTCGATGGCCTCGCGCACCTGGCGGACGGCGGCGACGTGCCCCTGCGACGCGGCGAGGCGCAGCGACTCGATGTAGCCCGCCATCGAGTCCGGGACCGCGTTGAGGCGGGCGGCGACGTTCTCCCACGCCTCGACGGTGCCGGTCGGCATGCTGTCGAACACGTCGCGCAGGCCCTGGACGGGCGAGGCGATGTTGTTGAGGCTCGCGAGGTTCTCGCCGGCCGCATCGAGCTCGAGCTCGAGGCCCAGGCGCTCGCGCATCGCGGACAGCGTGACCTCGTCGACCTCGTCGGCCGGCGCGTGCGCGTCGAGCGCGACGAGCGTGCTGCGCGTCGCGTCGGCGCGCGCGGCGTGGCCCGCGGGGGACAGGTCGGTCATCTCGTGGTCGAACCCCGCGACGCCCATCTCGGTCGCGAGGACGGGGTCGAGGCGCGCGACCGTTATGACGTGCGCGTCGGCGATCGCGTCGATCGGGGTGGGTTCGCGGCGGCTGCTGAGGTGCTGGTTCGTGCTCACGCAGCGACCCTACCCGGCGGTCCGGCGCTCCTCGATGAGTGCGGCGACCCCGTCGAGCAGGCGCGCGAGCCCGAAGTGGAACGCGTGGTCCGGGTCGTACGCGGCCTGCAGCGCCTCGCCCGCGACCGGTCCGACGCGCGCGACGGTCGGGTAGCGCTCGGCGTCGAAGACGCGGTCGACGTAGGGGGCGGTCGCGTCCCACCACTGCTGCTCGGTGACGCCGGTGGTCCGCTCGGCCTCGCCCTTCTCGAGCAGGCCGCCGACGGTGCCGTTGACGAAGCCGTTGAGCAGCGTCACGACCGAGTCCATCTCGAGCTCGTCGAGCCCCGTCCCGTCGACCGCCCGCAGCTCGATCTCGTACTTCGCCATGAGGTGCGGGCCGAGCGGCGGGCGGCCCGTCGCGACGTGCAGCGCCCAGGGGTGCCGGACGTAGAAGTCCCAGTTGGCGCGCGCCACCTGCTCGAGGCGCTCCCGCCACGGGGTCTGCGGTGACGGCGGGCCGTCGGGGTACACCTCGGCGAGCGCCCGGTCGAGCATGAGGTCGATGAGCTCGCCCTTGCCGGGCACGTGCGTGTAGAGCGACATCGCACCGACGCCGAGCTGCTCGGCGACGCGGCGCATCGACAGGACCGCGAGCCCCTCGGCGTCGGCGAGCGCGATCGCGGCGTCGACGATGCCGTCGACGGTGAGCCGGGCGCGGGGGCCGCGGGTGGGACGCGGGTGGTCGTCCCCCCGCCAGAGCAGCTCCATGCTGCGGGCCGGGTCGCCCGTGCCCGTGAACTCGGTCGCCATGCCGCCATCCTCCCGCACACGGTCGCCGTGCCGTCGACCGTCCGGCGGCAGAAGGCTCGACAACCCCGTACAGCGTACGCTAACGTCGGTCGAGCAAACTCCGTACGGCATACGGGAAAGGCAGTCCATGACCCCGCCCGCCATCCGCCTGCACCACCTCACCAAGAGCTACGGCCCGCGCACCGTGCTCGACCGGGTCGACCTCGACGTCCCCGCCGGGAGCGTCCTCGGTCTGCTCGGCCCGAACGGCGCCGGCAAGACCACCGCCGTCCGCATCCTCACCACGCTGCTCCGCCCCGACTCCGGCACCGCCGAGGTCGCCGGCCACGACGTGCTGCGCGACCCGCACGAGGTGCGCCGGAGCATCGGCCTCGTCGGCCAGAGCGCCGCGCTCGACGAGGTGCTCGACGCGCGCCAGAACCTCGTCATGTTCGGGCGCCTGCACCACCTCGGCGTCCGGGCGGCACGCGTGCGTGCGGACGAGCTGCTCGAGGCGTTCGGCCTCGCCGGGACCGGCGCCAAGGCCGTCCGCGACTTCTCCGGCGGCATGCGCCGGCGCCTCGACCTCGCGGCGAGCCTCCTGCTCGCCCCGCCCGTGCTGTTCCTCGACGAGCCGACCACGGGCCTCGACCCCCAGGGCCGGCTCGACGTCTGGGCCGCCGTGCGCACGCTCGTCGGCGACGGCACGACCGTGCTGCTCACGACGCAGCACCTCGACGAGGCCGACCGCCTCGCGGACCGCGTCTGCGTGCTCGACGGCGGCCGGGTCGTCGCGGACGGGACGCCCGCCGCGCTCAAGTCCGCGACGGGCGGGGACCGGATCGACGTCGTGCTCGCCGACGCCGCCGACCTCGGGCGGGCCGCGGAGCTCGTCGGCCGAGCGCTCGGCGCGCCCCCGGCGGACGTGGGCACCGACGTCGCGGCGCGCCGCGTGACCGCACCCGTGACCGACCGGATGGGTGCGCTCGCCGCGGTCGTCGCCGCCCTCACGGAGGCGGGGCTCGCGGTCGACGACCTCGGGCTGCGCCGCCCGACGCTCGACGAGGCGTACCTGCGCCTCACGGGGCACGGCGCGCACAGTGACGACCCCGCCCGGCCGGGCCCGGCCGCGGAGCAGGACCCCACCCCGCAGCCGGGCGGCACCGTCCCCGCAGGCTCCGGCACCGCCCGCACCGCCGAGGAGGCCGCATGACCACGACCCTGACCGCGCCGGCGGTCCGCACGCCCGCACCCACCGGATCCGCGCTGCGCTGGGCGCTCGTCGACGGCTGGACGATCGCGCTGCGCGACCTGCAGCACTGGCGGCGCCAGCCCGGACAGCTCGCCGTCGGGCTGCTGTTCCCGGTGCTCATGGTGGTGATGTTCGGGTACCTGCTCGGGGGCGGGATGGCCGTCGAGGGCGGCGGCAGCTACCTCGACTTCCTCATGCCGGGGATGTTCGCGCTCACGATGGTCTTCGGCCTCGAGGCGACGATGACCGCGGTCGCGACCGACGCGGAGAAGGGGGTGACCGACCGGTTCCGGTCGATGCCGATGTCGTCCGCCGGCGTCGTCCTCGGGCGCTGCTTCGCCGACATGCTCAACTCCGTGGTCGGCCTCGCGGTCATGGTCGCGTTCGGCCTCCTCGTCGGCTGGCGCTGGCACGAGGGCCCCGCGCGCGCCGCGCTCGCGATCGTGCTGCTGCTCCTGCTGCGGTTCGCGTTCCTGTGGGTCGGGATCTTCCTCGGGCTCGTCGCGCGCGGGCCCGGCATGGTGGTCGCGGTGCAGATCATCGTGTGGCCGTTCGCGTTCCTGTCGAACGCGTTCGTGCCGACCGAGACCATGCCCGCGTGGCTCGGGACGCTCGCGCAGGTCAACCCCATGGCGGCGAGCGTCGCGGCCGCGAGGGAGCTGTTCGGCAACCCGGGAGTGGGCGGGGACGGCTGGCTGGCCGAGCACGCCGTCTTCGCCGCGGTCGTGTGGCCGGCCGCGCTGGCCGTGGTGTTCCTCGCGCTCGCGGTCCGGCGCTGGACGACGCTCGGGCGCTGACGGGTGCGGCGCCGCCCGGGCCCCCGCCGCGTCGCGGACCGGCCCGGTCGGCGCGACCGTGCGGTCAGCCGCGCAGGCTCCAGCGCCACGCGTCCGGTGCGGCGCCCGGGGTGACGCTGCCGCGCAGCACCCGTGCCCGGTCCGTCCACGCGCTGCGCGGGGAGGTCGCGGTGGTGTCCGCCTCGGACGCCGCCGCGACCAGCCCGGCGACGAGGGCGGCGAGCTCGACGTCGTCGGGCGCCCCGCGCACCACGCGCACGTGCGGGCGCGGGGCGGGTGTCGACGGGACGTCCGGCGACGGCGGGCCCCCGGGGGCCGACGGCGCGGCGCTCACTCGTCGTCCTCGTGGTCGTCGAAGAGCACGGGGGCCCCGCGCGAGGCGCCCCACTCCGAGACCTCGAAGCCCGACTCGAGGAGACGGCGCGCGATCTGCTCGCCCGCGTCGTCGACGAGCCCCAGGACCGAGTCCATCGACAGGTCGGACGTGCCGGCCTGCGGCCCGACGACGAAGCCGAGGTGGAAGGTCTCGACCTCCTCGGCCCCCGGCGGGGTGTCGGCGTCGGACTCGTCCTCGTCGGCGTCGTCCCACGTCATGCCGGTGAGGTCGGGGTGCAGCCCCAGGCGCTCGTGCACGAGGTCGTACAGCGCGGCGTTGAGGCCCGAGACGCGCGCCTCGATCGCGAGGATCCGCGGGTCCTCGTCGGCCTCGTGCGCGCCGAACTCCGCACGCACGCCCACGGCCGTCTCGATGTACTCGTGCAGCACCGCGGTGAGCTCGTCGACCGTGACGTGCAGCTCGGCCGCGTCGACGCCGCTCAGCGGGTCCGGGCCGTGCGCGGGGTGGTCGTGACCCTCGTGGTCGTGCCCCTCGTGGTCGTGGCCGGCGTGCTCGTCGCCGTGCCCGCCCTCGTGGGGCCCCGACGCGCTGTCGTCCCCGCCGCCGGTGCCGCCACCCGTGCCCGTGGGCTCCTCGACGCCGCTCACAGCGGGATGTTCCCGTGCTTCTTGGGCGGCAGGCTCGCGCGCTTGGTGCGCAGCAGGCGCAGCGCCTTCACGATCTCCGTGCGCGTGTGCGACGGCGGGATGACCGCGTCGACGTAGCCGCGGTCCGCGGCGTCCCAGGGGTTCACGATGGCCTCCTCGTACTCGCGCGTGAGCCGGGCCCGCTCCGCCTCGACGTCGCCGCCGGCGTCGGCGACGGTCTTGAGCGCGCCGCGCTGCAGGATGTTCACCGCACCTCCGGCGCCCATGACCGCGATCTGCGCCGTCGGCCAGGCGAGGTTGACGTCCGCGCCCAGCTGCTTGGAGCCCATGACGATGTACGCGCCACCGTACGCCTTGCGGGTGATGACGGTGACGAGCGGGACGGTCGCCTCGGCGTACGCGTAGATGAGCTTGGCGCCGCGGCGGATGATGCCGTTCCACTCCTGGTCCGTACCGGGCAGGAACCCGGGGACGTCGACGAACGTCAGGACCGGGATGTTGAACGCGTCGCACGTGCGCACGAAGCGCGCGGCCTTCTCGGCGGCGTTGATGTCGAGCGTCCCGGCCATCGAGAGCGGCTGGTTCGCGACGATGCCGACCGGGTGCCCCTCGACGTGCCCGAACCCGACCAGCACGTTCTGCGCGTAGAGCGGCTGCACCTCGAGCAGGACACCGTCGTCCACGACGTGCTCGACGACGGTTCGCATGTCGTACGGCTGGGAGTCGGAGTCGGGCACGAGCGTGTCGAGCTCGGCGTCCTCGTCGCTGACCGCGAGGTCGGCCTCGTGGGAGAACGTCGGCGGGTCCGTGAGGTTGTTCTGCGGCAGGTACGACAGCAGCGAGCGCACGTAGTCGATCGCGTCGTCCTCGTCGGACGCGAGGTAGTGCGCGACGCCCGACTTCGTGTTGTGCGTCGTCGCGCCGCCGAGCTCCTCGAAGCCGACGTCCTCGCCGGTCACGGCCCGGATCACGTCGGGGCCGGTGATGAACATGTTCGAGGTGCCGTCGGCCATGACGATGAAGTCGGTCAGCGCGGGGGAGTACACGGCGCCGCCCGCGCTCGGGCCGAGGATGAGGCTGATCTGCGGGATCACGCCGGACGCGGCGACGTTCCGGCGGAAGATCTCCGCGAACTGGGTGAGGCCCGCGACGCCCTCCTGGATGCGCGCGCCGCCGCCGTCGCTGATGCCGATGAGCGGCACGCCGGTGCGCAGCGCGAGGTCCATGACCTTGGTGATCTTCTGGCCGTGCACCTCCCCGAGGCTCCCGCCGAAGACCGTGAAGTCCTGCGAGTACACCGCGACCGGCCGGCCGTCGACCGTCCCGTGCCCGACGACGACGCCGTCCCCGGCCACGCGCTTCTTCTCGAGCCCGAAGTTGGTCGAGCGGTGCCGCACGAACGCGTCGAGCTCCGTGAACGAGCCCTCGTCGAGCAGCGCGTCGATGCGCTCGCGGGCGGTCTTCTTGCCACGGGCGTGCTGCTTGGCCGCGGCGTTCTCCTCGGGCGTCACGACGGCGGCCTGGTGGCGCGCCGCGAGGTCCTCGATCTTGGCGGCCGTGCTGCTCTGGGGTGTCGGCCGGGCTGCGGGCCTGTCGGGTGCGTCGGTCACCCGACAGAGGCTAGTTGCCCGGCGCCCCGGACCGGCGCTCGTCGGCGGCACGCGTCTGCGGGTGCGCGTTGTGCGAACCCGACAAGCGCGCGACCGCGGCGCGCGCGACCGGGCGATGGATGATGTCCCCATGGACACCGCCCCCGACCGTCCGGCGCTGCGCGAGCACGTGCTCCGTGAGCTCCTGCTGGCCCCGGCCGGGCCGCTCGCACGGCTCGACGTCGTCGAGCGGACGGGCTCGACGAACGTCGACCTCGCCGCCGCGCTGCGAGCCGAGCCCGACGCGTGGCCGCACCCGAGCCTGCTCGCCGCCGAGGCGCAGGACTCCGGCCGGGGGCGCGCGGGCCGCACGTGGGAGACGCCCGCGCGCTCGGCGCTCATGCTGTCGTTCGCGCTGCGCCCCACCGCGCCGGTGACGTCGTACGGGTGGCTCCCGCTGCTCGCGGGCCTCGGTGCGGTCAACGCGCTGCGGGCCACGGTCGGGGTGCCCGCGGTGCTCAAGTGGCCCAACGACGTCATGGTCCCCGCCCCCGACGGCTCCGACCTCGCCGGCTGGGGCCCGCTGCGCAAGGTCGGCGGGATCCTCACCGAGCTCGTCACGACGCCGGCCGGCTCGGCCGTCGTGGTCGGCATCGGCATCAACGTCTCGCAGACGCCCGGCGAGCTCCCGGTGCCGAGCGCGACCTCGCTCGCGCTCGCGGGCGGCCGCGACGTCGACCGGGAGATGCTGCTCGTCGCCCTCGTCAGCGCGCTCGCGGAGGTCACGGCGCGCTGGTCGGAGCACGGCGGCGACGTGCACGCCGCCGGCCTGGTCGAGGACGTCTCCGCGGTGTGCGCGACGCTCGGCACGCAGGTGCGCGTCGAGCTCCCGGGCGGGCGCGAGGTCACGGGCACCGCGCAGCGCCTCGACCGCGAGGGTGCGCTCGTCGTGGTCGACGCCTCGGGCGCCGAGCACCAGGTGCTCGCGGGTGACGTGCATCACGTCCGTGCAGCCCGGTGAACTACGCTCGTCCGCGTGGATGACGGCCCTGACCTGACGGACGAGACGCAGCCCGAGAAGGGCGCCGGCCACGACCTCCCGTCGACGCTCGCGGCCCTCGACGAGTCCCTGCTCGGCGGCCCCCGCACCCTGACGCTGCGCGACCTGGCGACCCGGACGGACTCCGACCTCGACCGGATCCGGCTGTTCTGGCAGACGCTGGGCCTCCCGCACACCGCTCCCGACGACGCCGTGTTCACCGAGCAGGACGCCGAGGCGCTCGACCGGATGAGCCGGCTCATGCGCGAGCACGGGGTCAGCCTGCGCACCGCTGTGTCGCTCACGCGCGCTCTCGGCCACACCGCCGACCGGCTCGCGCTGTGGCAGGTCGAGGCGCTCGTCGAGGACCTCGCGACCCGGTACGCGCTCGACGACACGTCCTCGCGCCTGCTGGTGCTGGACCGGCTCACCGAGCTCGGGCCGCTGCTCGAGGCCCAGCTCGTGCACGCGTGGCGGCGTCAGCTCGCGGCGGTCGCGGGGCGGCTCGCGGCCGAGTTCGGCGAGCAGCGCACCGCGCCCCCGGACGTCGACGGGCTGCCGCTCGCGCGCGCGGTGGGCTTCGCGGACATGGTCTCGTTCACGCGCCGGACCGCGGGGCTGGGCTCGACCGACCTGTCGGACTTCGTGCAGCGTTTCGAGACCGCGGCGCGCGACGTCGTCACCGCGGCCGGCGGGCGCGTCGTCAAGACGATCGGGGACGCGGTGCTGTTCGTGGCCGACGACGTCGCGACCGGGGCGCAGGTCGCCCTCGGGCTCGCGCGCGTGCTGGGCGGTGAGCTCGACATCGAGCGTGAGCGGGGCGCCGGCGGGCTCGCCGAGCGGGCGCGCGGCGTCACGCCCGTGCGGGTCGGGTTCGTGTGGGGGCGGCTGCTGTCCCGGTTCGGGGACGTGTTCGGGGAGCCCGTGAACCTCGCCGCGCGGCTCACCGACATCGCGGACCCGTCGAGCGTGCTGACGGACCCGGCGACCGCCGCGCTGCTCGAGGGCGACGACCGGTTCGTCGCGGAGCCGCAGCCCGAGCGCGAGCTCGAGGGGCTCGGGGTCGTGCGCCCCGTCCTGCTGCGGGCGGGCGAGGACGCCGCGCCGTCGCCGCGCGACCTGCCGCACGGCCTGAGCTGACCGGCCCGGAGGCTGGCCGGCGGGCCGGCCGGACTGCCTGACCAGGTGGTCGGCTTCCGCTCCACGAGGCGCATCGAATCGATTCGCTCCCGCGCGCGCGGGATGGGACGATCGAGGGGATGAGTACCGGCGGCCCGCAACCCACGTCCCCGTACCGCCCCAACGCGAAGTACGTCCTCCTGCTCGGTGCGATGACCGCGCTCCCCGCGATCTCGACCGACATCTACCTGCCGTCCCTGCCCGACGTCGCCCGCGACCTCGGCACGTCGGCGACCGCGGCGCAGCTCACCATGACCGGGATGCTCATCGGCGGCGCCGTCGGGCAGCTCGTGATCGGCCCCACGTCCGACCGCTTCGGCCGCCGCGCGCCCGTGCTCGTCGGGATCGTCCTGCACGTGATCACGTCGCTGCTGTGCGCCGTCGCGCCGGGGATCGTCCCGCTCGTCGCGCTGCGCGTGATGCAGGGCTTCTTCAACGCGTCGGCCTCGGTCGTGGCCATGGCGGTGATCCGGGACCGCTTCGTCGGCGCGGACGCCTCGCGGCTGCTGTCCCGCCTCATGCTCGTGATCGGTGTCGCGCCGCTGTTCGCCCCGAGCGTCGGCGGCCTCATCGCGGGGGAGTGGGGGTGGCGCGCGGTCTTCGTCGCCCTCGCCCTGTACGGCGCGGCGCTCTGGGTCGTCGTCTGGCGGCGCCTGCCCGAGACGCTGCCCGTCGAGCGGCGCCGCGGGCCCGGCTTCGGCGCGGCGATCTCGGGCTATCGCGCGCTCCTGCGTGACCGGCACTTCCTCGCGCTCGCGGTCCTGCCGGGCCTGTCGGTCGCCGGGCTCATGAGCTACGTCGTCGGGTCCCCGTTCGTGCTCCAGGAGGGCTACGGGCTGTCGTCGCACGAGTTCGCGCTGCTGTTCGCGGTCAACGGCGCCGGGCTCGTCGTGGGCGCCCAGGTCAACGCGGCGCTCGTGCGCCGCTACGCGCCCGTGCGGATCCTGCGCGTCGTCCTGCCGATCTCGGTCGTGTTCTCGCTCGGGCTGTTCGCGGTGGGCGCGACCGGCGCCGGCGGGCTGCCGCTGCTCCTCGTCATGCTGTGGTTCCAGCTCGCGCTCGTGAACTTCACGCCGCCCAACGCCTCGGCGCTCGCGCTCGGGCGGCACGGCGCGATCGCGGGGACCGCCGCGGCGTTCATCGGCTCGTCGCAGGCCGCGATCTCGGGGACCATCAGCCCGCTCGTCGGCGTCCTCGGCGGCGACGCCCTCGCGATGACCGCCGTCATGGCCGGTTCCGCGGTGCTCGCGCTCCTCGTGCTCGCGCTCGGCACGCCCGCCTACCGCGCGGGCGGCTGGGGCACCTGACGCCGGCGGGACGCGTCGCGGCGAGCCCGTCCGCCCGCTCACCCCGCCGTCCGCCCGGTCGCCCGTCGTGCCGGTCGTCCGGCGGCCCGCCGCCGCCCGGCCTCAGCCGCGCGCCGACCCCCACGCGGTGAGCCGCTCGACCGCCTCGCGCAGCACCGGCTCGCGCTTGACGAACGTGAACCGCACCGCGGTGCGCAGCGCGGCGTCGGCCGCCGAGCCCGCGTGCGCGAACGCGCTCACGGGCACCCCGACGACGCCGGCGAGCTCGGGCAGCCGGCGGCACAGCGTCGCGCCGTCGGACACGTCCGCGCCGGCGCGGCCCGCGGCGATCAGCGCCGCGGCGTCCGCTACCACGAAGTACGTGCCCTGCGGGCGCACGACCGCGAACCCGGCGGCCTCGAGCCCCGCGCACAGCAGGTCGCGCCGCGCGGCGAGCGACGCCGCGAGGTCGCGCACCCAGGTCGAGTCGGGCCCGTCGCCGGTCTCGAGCCCGAGCGCGAGCGCGACGGCGGGCTGGAACGGCGCGCCCGAGACGTACGTGAGGAACTGCTTGACCGTCCGGACCGCCTCGACGAGGTGCGCCGGCCCGCTGACCCAGCCGATCTTCCAGCCGGTGAACGAGAACGTCTTGCCCGCCGAGGAGATCGTGAGGGTGCGCCCGGCCATCCCCGGCAGCGTCGCGACGGGCACGTGCACGGCGTCGTCGAACACGAGGTGCTCGTACACCTCGTCGGTCACCACGAGCGCGTCGTGCTCGGTCGCGAGCCGCGCGACGACCTGGAGCTCGGCGCGCGTCAGCACCGCGCCCGTCGGGTTGTGCGGGGTGTTGAGCAGGACGAGCCGCGTGCGGTCGCTGAACGCGGCGCGCAGCGCGTCCTCGTCGAGCCGGAAGCCGTCGGGCGTCGCCCGGAGCGCCGCGGTGGTGTGCGTCGCACCCGCGAGCGCGACGACCGCGGCGTACGAGTCGTAGAACGGCTCGAGCGTGAGCACCTCGTCGCCCGGGCCGGCCAGGGCGAGCACCGCGGCGGCCAGCGCCTCGGTCGCGCCCGTCGTCACGAGCACCTCGCGGTCCGGGTCCAGGACGAGGCCGTAGCGGCGCTCCTGGTGCGCGGCGACCGCGTGGCGCAGCTCGGGGATGCCGGGGCCGGGCGGGTACTGGTTGACGCCCGCCGCGATCGCCTCCTGCGCGGCGCGGGCCACCGAGGGCGGCCCGTCGACGTCGGGGAAGCCCTGGCCGAGGTTGAGCGCGCCGGTGCGGGCGGCGAGCGCCGACATCTCCGCGAACACGGTCGCGCGCGTGGTGCCGTCCGCCTCGAGCAGCCCGGTCGCGCGGGCGACGGCGCGCCAGCGTCCCTCGTCGGTCGGCATCGGTGCTCCTGTCCTCGGCGGGGCGACCCGACGAGGATAGGGCGGCGTGCCCGGGTCGGCCGGGCTCAGCCGATCCCCGCCGCGCCGGTGACCCCGGCGGCGACGACGAGCACGAGCGATCCCCAGGCCGACAGGACCCACCACTCGACGTGGCGTCGCCGCGTGCTGCGCGGCATCTCCTGTGTCTCCATGCCCGGAAGATCGGCAGCCGCACCGCGTGAGACAACAACCGGGCCGCGGGTTCAGCCGCTCCGCGAGGTTTTCACCCGTCGGTCGCCACGGCCCCCGCGATCTGGTTCCGGAGCTTCTCGACCTCGGCCGAGAGCGTCTCCAGCGTGACCTCGGCCTTCGTGTCGGTCGAGTCGATCGCCGACTCGACCTGCGTGCGCGCGTCCGCCAGCGCGGCCTCGGCCGCCGCGAGCTCGTCGCGCGTGGCCTGCGTCGCCTCGGCCCCCTCGGCGGACGCGGCGTCGAGCGCGGCCTGTGCCTGGTCGACCGCGGACGACGCACCCGTCACGGCCTCACCGACGGCGGCGCTCGCCTGGTCGTCGAGCTTGCTCGCCTCGGCCTGCGCGTCGGTGATCGCGTTGCGGACCTCCTGCGCCTCCGCGTGCGCCGCGTCGATCTGGCCCTGGAACGAGTCGATCGCCGCCTTCGCGTCGTCCACGGCGGTCTCGGCCTGGTTCGTGAGCTCCTGCGCCTCGGCGCACCCGGTGAGCGCGAGCGCGCCCGCGAGCGTCAGGACGGGCAGGGCACGGGCGGCGCGGCCGAGGCGGGGGGATGACGTGCGCACGGGTGGCTCCTCACAGGTCGGGGGCCCCCAGTGTGCCCGGTATGTCCCCTCGCCGCCGCCGGTACGACGCTCCGCGGACGGCGCGTCGTGCCGGCGCGGTCCGGCCGGCGGAACCGGGACGGCGTGCCGGCCACGCCGGTGCCGCCCGCGTGGCCCAGGGCCGGGACGAGACGCGGCGCCGGGCATGGCAGCGCCCCGCCCGCGCGGCCGGTGGGCACACGCGGACGGGGCGCTGCGGCGAGCAGCCGGACCCACGGATGGGGGTCAGGCGGGGACGGACTTCTCCGTCCCGGCCGAGGTCACGGCCTCCTGGGGTGCGTCACCACACGCACCCTGCTGCTCGCGGCGGCCCCGGACGTCGGAGAGCGACGTGCCGTAGTAGGCCGCAGTCATCAGGTCCTTCATGTCGGCCAGCATCGGCATCCGCGGGTTCGCGGGTGCGCACTGGTCCTCGTAGGCGCCCATCGCCACCTCGTCGAGGCGGCCGAGGAACTCCTGCTCGTCGACGCCCTGAGCCTGGAACGACGCCGGGATGCCGACCTTGGAGCGCAGCGCCTCGACGGCCAGGGCGTAGGACTCGACGCCCTGCTCCGGGGTCTCGGCCGGGAGCCCGAGCATCGCCGCGATCTGCTGGAAGCGCTCCGGGGCGACGTAGTGCTCGTACTTCGGCCAGCTCGTGAGCTTGGTCGGGACGGTGCCGTTGTAGCGGATCACGTGCGGCAGGAGCGTCGCGTTCGTGCGGCCGTGCACCAGGTGGTGCGTGGAGCCGATCACGTGCGCCATCGCGTGCACGATCCCCAGGAACGCGTTCCCGAAGCTCATGCCGGCGATCGTCCCGGCGTTGTGCATCTTCTCCCGCGCGTCGGACGTCTCGGGGGCGCCCGGCGTGCCGTTCACGCTCTGCGCGAGGTTGTCGAAGATGAGCCGGATCGCCTGCAGCGCCATCCCGTCGGTGAAGTCGTTCGCGTACACCGACACGTACGCCTCCGTGGCGTGCGTCAGGGCGTCGAAGCCCGAGTCGGCGGCGAGCGAGCGCGGCATCTTGGCGGTCAGGACCGGGTCGATGATCGCGACGGACGGGGTCAGCGCGTAGTCGGCGAGCGGGTACTTCTTGCCGGCGTCGGGGTCGGAGATGACCGCGAACGGCGTGACCTCGGCGCCCGTGCCCGACGTCGTGGGGATGCAGACGAGCTGCGCGAGCTCGCCGAGCACCGGGAACTTGAAGGCGCGCTTGCGGACGTCGAAGAACTTCTGCTTCAGGTCGGAGAAGGTGATCTCGGGGTGCTCGTACAGCAGCCACATGACCTTCGCGGCGTCCATCGGCGAGCCGCCGCCGAGGGCGATGATCGTGTCGGGGCGGAAGTGGCGCATCTGCGCGGCGCCGGCCTGGACCGTGCGGACGCTCGGCTCGGGCTCGACCTGGTCGATGATCTGCAGCGCGACCTTGCCGGGGCGGCGGTTCAGGACGTCGATGATCTTGTCGACGAAGCCCAGGGTCGTCATGGTCGCGTCGGTGACGATCGTGACGCGCTCGACGTCGGGCATGTCGGTGAGGTAGCGGATCGCGTTCGGCTCGAAGTACGTCTTCGCGGGGACCTTGAACCACTGCAGGTTGTTGTTGCGACGGCCGATCCGCTTGATGTTCACGAGGTTGACCGCCGAGACGTTGTTCGAGACCGAGTTGCGCCCGTACGAGCCGCAGCCGAGGGTCAGCGAGGGGATGAAGGCGTTGTAGATGTCACCGATGCCACCGAGCGAGGACGGGGCGTTGGTGATGATCCGGACCGCCTTGCAGCGCGTGCCGAACTCCTCCATGAGGGCCTCGTCGCGCGTGTGGATCGCGGCGGAGTGGCCGAGGCCGTCGAACTCGACCATCTGCTCCGCGTAGGTGATGCCCTGCTCGGTCGTCGTGGCCTTGAGCACCGCGAGGACGGGGCACAGCTTCTCGCGCGTCAGCGGCTCGTCGGGGCCGACGCCGCTGACCTCGGCGAGGATGATCGAGGTGTCGGAGGGCACGGAGAAACCGGCCTGCTCGGCGATCCACTGCGGCGACTGGCCGACGACGGGCGCGTTGAGCTTCGCCTCGCCGCAGCTCTTGCCCTTGGCCTCGACGCCGAAGATGAACTTCTCGAGGAGGGCCTTCTCCTTCGTGTTCGCGCGGTACGCGTGCAGGACCTTGAACTCGGCCATCGCCTCGTCGTAGATCTCCGCGTCGATGATGACGGCCTGCTCCGAGGCGCAGATCATGCCGTTGTCGAACGCCTTGCTCAGCACGACGTCGTTGACGGCCCGCTTGAGCTTCGCGGTCTTCTCGATGTAGGCGGGGACGTTGCCCGCGCCGACGCCGAGGGCCGGCTTGCCGCACGAGTAGGCGGCGCGGACCATCGCGTTGCCGCCCGTCGCGAGGATGAGCGCGACGCCGGGGTGGTTCATGAGGGCGTTCGTCGCCGCGAGCGACGGCGTCTCGACCCACTGGATGCAGTTCTCGGGGGCGCCGGCGGCGACCGCGGCGTCCCGCACCACGCGGGCGGCGGCGACCGACGACGCCTGCGCGGCGGGGTGGAACGCGAAGATGATCGGGTTGCGGGTCTTGAGCGCGATGAGCGACTTGAAGATCGCGGTCGACGTCGGGTTCGTCACCGGGACGACGCCGCAGATGACGCCGACGGGCTCGGCGATCTCGGTGATGCCCGTGATGTCGTCGGTGCTGATGACGCCGACCGTCTTGAGCGAGGACATCGAGTTCGTGACGTGCTCGCACGCGAAGATGTTCTTCACGGCCTTGTCCTCGAAGACGCCGCGGCCGGTCTCCTCGACCGCGAGCACCGCGAGCTGGCCGTGCTGGTCGAGCGCGGCGACCGACGCCTTCTTGACCAGGTGGTCGACGTCCTCCTGCGTGAACCGCGCGTACTCGGCGAGCGCCTTGGTGGCGCCCGCGACGAGCGCGTCGATCGCGGTGGTGGTGCCGGTGTCGGTCCCGGTCTCGGTGGTGCTGCTCACGGGGTGCTCCCCACGTCTCGTCGGTGTGGTGTGAGGGCTTCCTCGACCTCGTGACACCCACGCTAGGAGCGGGTCCCGCGGGATCCCTGCGCCGAAGGTCCCGATCGTCCGGGGCCCGGCGGCGCCCGCGGGGCGCCCTGCAGACGCGCGTCGACGCCGCCTGGGACCGGGGTCCTACGGCGGTCGCCGACCGTCTCGTGCGCACCGCCCCGGACGTCCGCGGGCCGGGCCCGGGCGCCCCCGGCCCGCGTCAGACCCGGTTGACCCAGGACGCCGCGAGCGCCTCGTCCTCGAGGTCGAGCTCGCGCAGCACGCGGCGCATCACGACCTCGTCGAGCTCGCCCGCGTCACGGCGCTCGACGAGCACCTCGCGCTGGGCCCGGACGAGGTCGCGGCGCAGCTGCTGCCCGCGCCTGCCGGCCAGCGGAGCCGGCACGAGGCGGCCGGGCGCTCCGTCGCCGTCCTCGCCGCGCTGCGTCCCGCCCTCGGGGTCGATCATCGCGGCGGCCGCCCGGGCACGTGCGGTGGTCGCGCCGACGAGGCGCTGGACGAGCCGCGCGGCCTGCTCGTCGCCGAGCTCGCGCGCCCACTCCGGGGTCCGCTCCTCGAGCACCCGCCGGACGGCGGCGGCGGTCGCGACCCGCAGCTCGGCCTCCTGGGTCGCGTCGCGCGCGTCCTCCTCCTGCGACCCGACGCCGAGCCGGCGGATCACCCACGGGAGCGTGAGCCCCTGCAGCAGCAGGGTGCCGATCGCGACGGTGTACGCGACGAGCTGCAGCGAGGCCCGGTACGGGAACTCCTCGCCGTCGACCTCGGCGGGCACCGCGGCGGCCGCGGCGAGGGTCACGACGCCCCGCATGCCCGCCCACGAGACCACGGCCGACTCGCGCGCCGTCAGCAGGTCGGCGGGCCGGTCGCCCGCCGCGCCGGCGTGGCGCCGGCGGCGCACGTGCCCGGTCGCGAGCACGTAGACGGGGCGCACGAGCAGCGCGGTCCCGAGCACCGCGAGCGCGACCAGCGCGGCGCTCGCGAGGCCCTCGTGCGAGCGGCGGACGTCGTCGATCAGCCACGGCAGCTGCAGGCCGATGAGGGCGAACGTGAACGCCTCGAGCGGCAGGACGAGCGTCGACCACAGCGGCGCCTGGAACAGGCGCGTCGCGAACCCGGCGCGCGGCGCGGTGTGCCCGAGGTACAGCCCCGCGGCGACGACCGCGAGCACGCCCGAGCCGCTCAGCGCCTCGGCCGACCAGTACGCGGCGAACGGGGTCAGCAGCCCGACGGCCGACGCGACCACGGGGTCGTCGAGCCGCATGCGGGTCTGGTGCACGACGACGCCGAGCCCGAGACCGATCGCGACGCCGACCACGACCGCGAGCGCGAACACGCCGGCGCCGCCCGAGAACGCCGCCGTGCCAGTCACGACGGCGGCGAGCGCGACCTTGTACAGCGTGAGGGAGGTCGCGTCGTTGATCAGGCTCTCGCCCGAGAGCATCGACATGACCCGCCGCGGCAGCCCGAGCCGGCGCCCCACCGCCGCGGCCGCCACGGCGTCCGGCGGCGCCACCACGGCACCGAGCACGAGCGCGACGGCGAACGGCAGGCCGTCGACCATCAGCCACACCACGAGCGCGACGGCGAACGCGCTCACCAGCACGAGCCCGACCCCGAGCCGCAGGATCGGCCCGACGTAGCGGCGGACGTCCTGGTACGAGCTCTCGGTCGCCGCGGAGTACAGCAGCGGCGGCAGCACGAACTCGAGGATCAGCTCCGGGTCGACCTCGTAGCGCGGGACCCCGGGCACGAACGACACGGCCAGCCCGACCGCCACGAGCACGAGCGGCGACGGCCACCCCCAGCGCCGGCACACCGCGGTGACGGCGACGGCTCCGGCGACGAGGACGAAGATCTCGACGTGGTGCATGCGGCTCCCCGTGCGGTCGGCGTGCGCACGAGCCTAGGTCGGGGCCGCGGCCCGCGCGCGGCCGCCTTGCAACCGCGCGCGCGTGATGCGCTACTGGACGGCGCGGCCCGTGGGGGTCGTCGACCCGCGGACAGGAGACCCATGGCTGAGCAGGACCACGTCGAGCTCGTCGACCCCGACGGGACGGCGTCCGGCGTCGCGCTGGTCTCCCAGGCGCACGCCGCCCCCGGGCTCCTGCACCGCGCGTACTCGGTGCAGCTCGTGGACGGCGAGGGGCGGCTCCTGCTCCAGCAGCGCGCCGCCGTGAAGCGGCGCTTCGCCGGCCTGTGGTCGAACTCGACGTGCGGGCACCCGGCCCCCGGCACGACGCTCGCCGACGCCGCGCGGGTGCGGGTGCGCGAGGAGCTGGGCGTCGACGTCGACGGGCTCGTCGAGGTCGGGGCCTTCCAGTACAGCGCGCCCGACGCCGCGTCCGGGCACGTCGAGCGCGAGCACGACCACGTGCTCGTGGCCCGGTTCGACGGCGCCCTGTCCCCGGACCCGGACGAGGTGTCCGACGTGCGGTGGGTCACGCGCGAGGAGGCCGCGGGGCTGGTCGCGGCGGGGGAGACGACGCCGTGGTTCGCCCAGGTGCTGGCGCTCGCGTCGCCCGAGGTGCCCGCGCGGGGCTGAGCCGCCCGCGGTGGGGCTAGCCGCTCGCGCCGGGCTGAGGCGCCCGTGGTGGGGTCGAGCGGCCCGGGAGCCTGCGCGTGCGCAGGGCCGCCCGGCCGCGTCGCCCGGGCAGCCGTGCCGGCCGACCGGGTGCCCCCTACGTCGTGCCCTCCGCGTGCTCGAGCGGCCGGTCCAGGATCGCCGCGAGCCGCGCGACCTCGGCGCCGAGGTCGTCGCCCCCGACGGAGCCGCGGTCCACCGACGTCTCGACCGTGCCGCCGCGCACCGCCCAGGTGCCGACGACGACGCCGCCGCGCACGACGAGGTCGGCGCCGCGGCTGACGCTGGCGCGCAGGTCCGCCGGCACGACGTGCACGTCCGCGGTGCCGGGGCCGAGCACCCACTGGTCGTACCGCGGCAGGAGCCGCACCGCGTCCGTCGGCCGGGCGGCGGCGAGCCCGTCGAGGTCGTCCCGCACGATCCACCGCGGCTCGCCCCCGACGTCGACGCTCACGAGGCTGTCGCAGCCCTCGACCCACCGCCGGACGTGCGTCCGGCGCACGCCCAGGCCCTCGACGAGCCAGTGCGCGAGGTTCTGCTCGGACGCGGGGCCGTACGCGCGCACGTACTGCGCGACGGCGCGCGGCCCGGCCTCCTCGACGTCGGGCAGCCCCGGCCACCCGGGCACGGCGTCGAGGCGCTGCAGCGTCATCGCGCCGTCCCGCGACGGGCCGAGGCTCAGGTCGCCCTGCCACGCGAACGGCTTGAGGAAGGTCGCCGCCGGGTCGGTGACCGCCGCGCCGAGGTGCGCGAACCGCGCCTGCGCCGTGACGGCAGCGGCGAGCCCGGCGCGCGTCAGCGGCCCGTCCGTCAGCGCCTCGCGCACCGCGGCGCGCAGGTCCGGCCAGTCGTCCGGGGTGAGCCGGTAGGAGCTCTGCCAGCCGGGACGCTCCCACATCCGGCTCGCGGCCCGCAGCGCGAGCGCGTCGGCGGCGTGCCCGGGTGTCATCAGGTGCACGGCGCCCCGGTGGGCGAACGTCCGCACGAGCCGGCCCTCGTCGAGCGCGCGGGCGAGGTCACCCGGGGCGGACGACCGGCGGCGCGTGCGGGTGCCGAGCTCGGCCCAGGCCGGGTCGAGCTGTGCGGCGACGGCACCCAGGGTCGCGACGACGTCGGCGGCCGAGGTGGAGCCGACGGGCTCGAGGAGCTGACGCTGCAGGCGCCACGCGAGGGCGGCCGGCCACGAGAGGGAGAGCACGGGCCGACGCTACTGCCGGGCCACCCCGGCGGGGGAGAGCCGGCCGTGACGTGCCGGGTGATGAGGAGGGGTGCCCGCGAAAGGACTCGAACCTTCGACCTTCTGCTCCGGAGGCAGACGCTCTATCCACTGAGCTACGCGGGCCTGCGCCGGTCGTGCTGGCGCGGTGCACGACACTACCAGCCCCGACGCCCCGGCGGTTCGGACGGGCGGTACCCGGAGCCGTCGGGCGGCCCGGCCCGGGTGGCGGGCCGGCGCAGCCGGGTGCCGGTGGGTCAGCCGCGCCCGACGAGCGCCGACAGGTACGTCTCGACCTCGGTCATCGCGGTCTCCTCGTCGCCGGCCACGATCGCCGCGACGAGGTCGTCGTGCCCCGCGTCGCCGAGCGCGGGGCGCTCGAAGTTGAACCGGATGTTCTCGCTGATCGCGTCGATCAGGCTCTCGTACAGCGAGAGCAGCACCGGGTTCCGGCCCGCGCGCGCGATCGCGAGGTGCAGCGCGAGGTCGGTGCTCACCATCTCGTCGAGGTCGCCGCCCGCGTACGCGACCGCGCGCTGCTCGCGCAGCCGCTCGAGCGTCGTGACGTCCGTGGCGGTGCGTCGCCGGGCCGCGAGCCGCGCGGCCTCGACCTCGAGGCTGCGCCGGACCTCGACGACGTCGCGCTGGCGGGCGTCGGCGATCTGGCGGCCCATCGTCACCGCGAGCTCGGACGTCGAGAGGACGTAGGTGCCCGAGCCCTGCCGCCGCGCGAGCAGCCCGGCGTGCACGAGCGACTGCACGGCCTCGCGCACCGTGTTGCGCCCGACCCCGAGGAGCTCGGCGAGCGCCGGCTCGGGCGGGATGCGCGTGCCGACGGCCCACTGGCCGGAGGTGATGCGCTGGCGCAGCGTGTCGACGGCGTTGTCGATCAGCCCGGTGCGGCGTGTCATCCCGTCCCTCTTCGCGTCCGTGACGACCTGCCGCGGTGCGGGCCGCAGGTCGAGTGCCGGTGCAGTCAACACCGTGCACGGTGGTGACCGCCAGGGACCGGGGACCCCCGGATCCGGACGAGCGTCCGGTACGTGCGCGAGGCGGGGTGCGCGGGTGGCCGCGACGGCCTCCCGGCGGCTCGGGAACGGGCGTCGGGGAGCGCCCGACCGGCGGAATCCTGTCGGGGTGCCCGGCCCGCGCTCGGTACCCTGGGCCGGTGACCCCCGCTGAGCTCTCCCAGGCCCTCCGTGCTGCCCTCGTGGCCGCGGTCGACGACGGCACGTTCGCCCTCGACGCCGCGCTCGTCCCCGCCGAGGTCCACGTCGAGCGACCCCGTCAGCGTGAGCACGGCGACTGGGCGACCAACGTCGCGATGCAGCTCGCGAAGAAGGCCGGCACCAACCCGCGGGCCTTCGCCGAGGAGCTCGCGCGCCGGCTCGCCGAGCACCCCGGCGTCGCGAAGGTCGACGTCGCCGGTCCCGGCTTCCTCAACATCACGCTCGACGCGGCGGCGGCCGGCGAGCTCGCCCGGTCGATCGTCGAGCAGGGCACGGCGTACGGGCGCAGCGAGACGCTCGCGGGTCAGCGGATCAACCTCGAGTTCGTCTCGGCCAACCCCACGGGCCCGCTGCACATCGGCGGCGTGCGCTGGGCCGCGGTGGGCGACTCGCTCGCCCGGGTGCTGCAGGCGTCGGGCGCCGACGTCACGCGCGAGTACTACTTCAACGACCACGGCGCGCAGATCGACCGGTTCGCGCGCTCGCTCGTCGCCCGGGCCCGCGGCGAGGAGGCCCCCGAGGACGGCTACGGCGGGCAGTACATCACCGACATCGCCGAGGCCGTCGTCGCGGACGCGCTCGCGGCCGGCGAGCCCGACCCCCGCACGCTGCCCGACGCCGAGGCGGTCGAGGCGTTCCGCTCGCGCGGCGTCGAGCGCATGTTCGGTGAGATCAAGGCCAAGCTGCACGACTTCCGCGTCGACTTCGACGTGTACTTCCACGAGGACTCGCTGCACGAGTCGCAGGCCGTCGAGCGCGCGATCGCCCGCCTGCGCGAGCTCGGGCACATCTTCGAGACCGACGGCGCGACGTGGCTGCGGACCACGGAGTTCGGTGACGACAAGGACCGCGTCATCGTCAAGTCCGACGGCGAGGCCGCGTACATCGCGGGCGACCTGGCGTACTACCTCGACAAGCGCGAGCGGGGCTTCGACCGCGCGATCATCATGCTCGGCGCGGACCACCACGGGTACATCGGCCGGATGATGGCGATGTGCGCGGCCTTCGGGGACACCCCGGGCGTCAACCTCGAGATCCTCATCGGGCAGATGGTCAACCTGCTCAAGGACGGCGAGCCGGTCCGGATGTCCAAGCGCGCGGGCACGATCATCTCGCTCGACGACCTCGTCGACGCGGTCGGGATCGACGCGGCCCGGTACGCCCTCGCGCGCTCGGCGGCGAACTCGCAGCTCGACATCGACCTGGACCTGCTCGCGAGCGCGACCAACGAGAACCCCGTGCACTACGTGCAGTACGCGCACGCCCGCACCGTGGGCGTCGGGCGCAACGCGGCGGACTCCGGCGTGGACCGTGCCGCCGGGTTCGACCCGTCGCTCCTCGACCACGAGGCCGACGCGGTCCTGCTCGGCCTGCTCGCGCAGCTGCCGCGCGTCGTGACCCAGGCCGCGGAGCTCCGCGAGCCGCACCGCGTCGCCCGGTACCTCGAGGAGGTCGCCGGCGCCTACCAGAAGTGGTACGAGCTGCGCCGCGTCACGCCGCTGGGCGACGAGGAGGTCACGGACGTGCACCGCACGCGGCTGTGGCTCAACGACGCGACCCGCCAGGTCCTCGCGAACGGCCTCGAGCTCCTGGGCGTGAGCGCGCCCGAGCGCAAGTGACCGGCTCGCCCTGGTCGAGCGGCGTCGCCCGCACGGCCGACGGCTCCGTCGCGGTCGCCGGCGTCGACGTGCGGGCGCTCGCGGCCGAGCACGGGACCCCGGCGTACGTGCTCGACGAGGCCGACTTCCGTGCGCGGGCCCGGGCGTACCGGGACGCGTTCGCCGCGGCGTTCGAGCCGCTCGGCACGGGCGTCGACGTGTACTACGCGGGCAAGGCGTTCCTCTCGGTCGCCGTCGCGCGGTGGGCCCACGAGGAGGGGCTGCGCGTCGACACGTCGACGGGCGGCGAGCTCGCGGTCGCGCTGCGCGCCGGGCTGCCGGGCCCGGAGATCGGGCTGCACGGCAACAACAAGTCGGACTCCGAGCTCGCGCGTGCGCTCGCCGCGGGGGTCGGCCGGATCATCGTCGACTCGTTCGGCGAGGTCGAGCGGGTCGCGGCGGCGGCACGCGCGCACGGCGGCGGCCCGGCACCGGTCATGGTGCGCGTCACGACGGGCGTGCACGCCGGCGGCCACGAGTACATCTCGACCGCGCACGAGGACCAGAAGTTCGGGCTCTCCCTCGTCGCGGGCCCGGACGGTGGCACGAGCCCCGCGATGGCCGCGCTGCGCGCCGTGCTCGAGCTCCCCGAGCTCCACCTGCTCGGCATCCACTCGCACATCGGCTCCCAGATCCTCGACCCGTCGGGCTTCGAGGTCGCCGCCCGCAAGGTCCTCGCGCTGCGTGCCGAGCTCGCGCGCGACACCGGCTACCTCGTCCCCGAGGTCGACCTCGGCGGCGGCTACGGCATCGCCTACGTGCCCGGGGAGGTCCCGCTCGACCCGGCCCGCGTCGCCAAGGACCTCGCGTCGACGGTCGACGCGGTGTGCGCGGAGCTGTCCACGCCGCTGCCGCGCCTGTCGATCGAGCCGGGCCGGGCGATCGTCGGGCCGACGACGTGCACGCTCTACACGGTCGGCACGGTCAAGCCCGTCGCGCTCGACGACGGCCGCACGCGCCTGTACGTGGCGGTCGACGGCGGCATGAGCGACAACATCCGCCCCGCGCTGTACGGCGCCGCGTACCACGCGGAGGTCGTCTCCCGGACGAGCAGCGAGCCCGGCGTGCTCGCGCGCGTCGTCGGCAAGCACTGCGAGAGCGGCGACATCGTGGTCCACGAGGTGCAGCTGCCTGCCGACGTGCGGACCGGCGACCTGCTCGCGGTCGCCGCGACGGGTGCGTACGGCCGCTCGATGGCCTCCAACTACAACCACGTGCCGCGCCCGCCGGTCGTCGCGGTGACGGACGGTGCCACCCGCGTGCTCGTCCGCCGCGAGACCGAGGACGACCTGCTGGCGCTGGACCAGGGCTGAGGGCCTGGCGGCCAGGCCCCTATCCTGTGACGCGGCCCGACGGACCCGCGGCGCGCGCGTGCCGAGCAGCACGCACCGCCCCGGGCGGACGGGCGGACGAGACCGACGCACCACCCAGGAACGACCGAGCGGGCGCAGCCCCGAGGCGGAGGCCGACGCAGTGACAGCAGCCGACGGGCAGGCAGGCGCCCCGACCGACGAGCGCACCGGCGAGCCCCGCGCGACGCCGCTGCGCGTGGCCGTGCTCGGGTGCGGCGTCGTGGGCACCGAGGTCGTGCGCCTCCTGACGACCCAGGCCGACGACCTCGCCGCCCGCACCGGGGCCCGGCTCGAGGTCGTCGGGATCGCCGTCCGCGACACCGCGACCCCGCGCGACGCGGTCGTCGACCCGGCGCTGCTCACGACCGACGCCGAGGAGCTCGTCACGCGCGCCGACGTCGTGATCGAGGTCGTCGGCGGCATCGAGCCCGCGCGCTCGCTCCTGCTGCGCGCGATCGAGCACGGCGCGTCGGTGGTCACGGCCAACAAGGCGCTGCTGGCGCAGGACGGCCCGACGCTGTACGCCGCCGCGGACGCCGCGGGCGTCGACGTGTACTTCGAGGCCGCCGTCGCGGGCGCGATCCCGATCGTGCGCCCGGTGCGCGAGTCGCTCGCGGGCGACCGGGTGCGCCGCGTGCTCGGCATCGTCAACGGGACCACCAACTACGTGCTCGACCGCATGACGACCGAGGGGCTCGACCTCGACCAGGCCGTCAAGGAGGCGCAGGCGCTCGGGTACGCGGAGGCCGACCCGACCGCCGACGTCGAGGGCTTCGACGCCGCCGCGAAGGCCGCGATCCTCGCCTCGCTCGCGTTCCACACCCGCGTGTCCATCGACGACGTGGACCGCGAGGGCATCACCGCGATCACCGCGGACGACGTCGCGTGGGCCGAGCGCACCGGCTACGTCATCAAGCTGCTCGCGATCGCGGAGCGCCGCGACGAGGGCGTCCAGGTGCGCGTGCACCCCGCGCTCGTCCCGGTCGCGCACCCGCTCGCGGGGGTCCGCGGGGCGTTCAACGCGGTGTTCGTCGAGGCCGAGGCCGCGGGCGAGCTCATGTTCTACGGCCGCGGCGCGGGTGGCGCCCCCACGGCGTCCGCGGTGCTCGGCGACGTGGTCTCGGCCGCGCGCCACCGGGTGCTCGGCGGCAAGGGCCCGGTCGAGTCGTCGTACGCCGGACTGCCCGTGCTGCCCGCGTCGTCGGCGCGCACGCGCTACCAGGTCCGCCTCGACGTGCAGGACCGCCCGGGCGTGCTCGCGCAGGTCGCCGCGCTGCTCGCCGACCACGGCGTCTCGATCGAGGCGGTCCGCCAGGCGCCCGCGCCGCTGGGGCCCGACGGCGGCGACGGTCTCGCGCGCCTGATCATCACGACGCACGAGGCGTCCGAGGAGTCGCTCGCGGCCACCGTCGCCGCGATCACCGAGCACGAGGCGGTCCGCCGGGTGCTGTCCGTGCTGCGAGTCGAGGGAGTCTGATGGCCCACCAGTGGCGAGGCATCATCGCCGAGTACGCGGACCGGCTGCCCGAGCACGTGCAGCGCAAGGTCGTCACGCTCGGGGAGGGCGGCACGCCGCTCGTCCCCGCGCCGGCGCTCTCCGAGCTCACGGGCGCCGAGGTGCTCCTCAAGGTCGAGGGCATGAACCCGACCGGCTCCTTCAAGGACCGCGGCATGACCACGGCGATCTCGTCGGCGGCCGGGCGCGGCGCCAAGGCGGTCGTGTGCGCGTCGACCGGCAACACGTCGGCGTCGGCCGCGGCCTACGCCACGGCGGCCGGGATGCTGTGCGCGGTGCTCGTGCCGGACGGCAAGATCGCGATGGGCAAGCTCAGCCAGGCCATCGCGCACGGCGCGCGCCTGCTCCAGGTCGACGGCAACTTCGACGACTGCCTCGTCGCGGCCCGCAAGCTCGCCGAGGTGTACCCGGTCGAGCTCGTCAACTCGGTCAACCCCGACCGCATCGAGGGTCAGAAGACCGGCTCGTTCGAGGTCGTCGACGCGCTCGGCGACGCGCCCGACATCCACGCGCTGCCCGTCGGCAACGCGGGGAACATCACGGCGTACTGGCGCGGCTACCGCGAGTACGCGGGGCTCGACGCGGGCGAGCAGCACGGCGCCGTCGCGACGCGCACCCCGGCGATGTGGGGCTTCCAGGCCGCCGGCGCGGCGCCCATCGTCTCGGGCCACCCCGTCGACCAGCCCGAGACCATCGCGACCGCGATCCGCATCGGCAACCCGGCGTCGTGGCAGCAGGCGGAGGAGGCGCGCGACACCTCGGGCGGCCTGATCGAGGCCGTCACCGACGAGCAGATCCTCGCCGCGCACCGCATCCTGTCGAGCCAGGTCGGCGTGTTCGTCGAGCCCGCCTCGGCCGCGGGCGTCGCGGGCATCCTCATGCTGGCGGAGCAGGGCCGGGTCCCGGCGGGCGCGCGCATCGTCGTGACGGTCACGGGCCACGGCCTCAAGGACCCGCAGTGGGCGCTCAAGACGGCCGACGGCTCGGAGATCGTGCCCGTGCGCGTCAGCGCGGACGTCGTGTCGATCGCCGACGCGCTCGAGCTCTCCTGAGCCGCGCGACCATGCGCCTCGGTCACCACCACGTCCGCGCGCGCGTCCCGGCGACGAGCGCGAACCTCGGCCCCGGCTTCGACGCGCTCGGGCTCGCGCTCGGCCTGCAGGACGACCTCGAGGTGCGCGCGCTGGGCTCGTCGGGCGTCGTGGTCGACGTGACGGGGGAGGGCGCCGACTCGGTGCCGCGCGGCGAGGACCACCTCGTGGTGCGCGCGCTGCGGCTCGCGCTCGACCACGTCGGTGCCTCGCAGACCGGCCTGCACCTGACGTGCACCAACCGCATCCCGCACGGGCGGGGGCTCGGCTCGTCGGCGGCCGCCGCGGTCGGCGGGCTCCTGCTCGCGCGTGCGCTGCTCGCGGACCCCGAGGCGCTCGACGACGACACCGTGCTCGGCCTCGCGACCGAGCTCGAGGGCCACCCGGACAACGCCGCGCCGGCGCTGCTCGGCGGTGCGACGATCGCGTGGCTCGAGAGCGCGGACGAGCGGGCGCCGGGCGGGCACGCGGGCCGCGGCGCGGGTGCCGGGGTCGTCCGACCGGACGGCACCGACGGTCGCGACGCACGGACCGCGACGTCGTCCTCGCCGGCGGCCCGTCCGGACCGTCCCCGCGCGGTCCGCCTCGACCTCCACCCGGACGTCGCCCCGCTCGTCGTCGTCCCGGCGACCGAGCTGTCGACGCGCCGCGCCCGCGGCGTGCTGCCGGCGAGCGTCCCGCACACCGACGCCGCCCAGCAGGCCGGGCGTGCGGCGCTGCTCGTCGAGGCGCTCGCGCGCCGCCCCGACCTCCTGCTGCCCGCGACCCGCGACTGGCTGCACCAGCCCTACCGTCGCGACGTCATGCCGGACAGCCTCGCGCTCGTCGACGCGCTGCGGGCGCACGGCGTCGCGGCGGTCGTCTCCGGCGCCGGGCCGACGGTGCTCGCGCTCGCACGCGTGCGGCGGGACGCCGCGGGGACGGCTGTCGGCACCGACGCGGACGCCGTGGTCGACGACGCGTTCGGGGGCGTCATGGGTGGCTGGACCGTGCTGCGCCCGGACGTCGACCTCGCCGGCGGGAGCGCCTGGCCCGTCGGCTGAGGTCTCGCCCGCGCGGACTCCGGCGTCGTCCTCGCGGGGTGCCGGGACCGCGCCGGACCGCTCTCGCGACCCCGGCCGAGCGGGCGACGAGCGGGCCGCCACCCGGTCGGGTGAACATGTGTCCAGGAGCGGGCGATATCACACGCGGTGGTACGATAACGCTGTTCCCCGGATCTCGTGCTCCGTCACGTTCCCGTCTCTCCACACCCGCACACCTCAGCCTCGAGGGTGCGCGACGGGCACCCGCGAGCCCAGCCGGGAGCGATCCAGCCCACGTGCGCAGACGTCGTCGTACGCAGCGCGTGTGGCTCCAGCAACGATCCGGCCGCTCAGGACCGGACGTAGGCCGAACCCGCAGACCGGGTGAGTGCCACCGACGAGGGGGAAGGGTCCTTCGTGACAGACACCATCGAGTCCGCCGTGAGCGCCAGCACCGGTGGATCGAGCCGCAGCGCCGCGATCTCGGCACTGCGGCTGCCCGAGCTCCAGGCGCTCGCCGCCGAGCTCGGCGTGACCGGGACGTCCAAGATGCGCAAGAGCGACCTCGTGGACGCCATCAAGACCAAGCGCTCGGGCGGCCGCGCGCCGGCGCCCCAGGCGCAGCCGGCTGCCGAGCAGCCGACGCTCGCGGGGGTCACCGCGGAGAGCGCGCCCGAGACCTCCCCTGAGCCCGCCCGCGCGGCGCGCAGCGGCGGTCGCCGCGCGAGCCGTCGGGAGGAGGCCCCGCGCGTCGACCAGGCGGAGCCCGCCGAGCGGAACGCCCCGGACGGTGACGTCCCCGTCCGTGTCGACGCCCGGCTCGAGGCCGTCGAGCGCACGCTCGACGCGCGCCTCGCGGGGGAGACCCGGGACGAGCGGGCGGCACGGGCCGCCGAGGCCATCGCGCCGCTCGCGGGTGAGCGGCGCTCGCGCCGGTCGGGGCGTGGCGCCGGTGCGCCGCGCGTCGAGGCCGGTGCCGACGTCGAGGTGCGTCCCGAGGTCGAGCAGGGCGGCCAGCAGCGTGACGGCGGGCAGCAGCGCGACGGCGGCCAGCGTGACGCCGGCCAGCGCGACGGCGCGCAGCAGCGTGAGGGTCAGCAGCGCGACGGCCAGCCGCGGCAGAACCGCGACCAGAGCCAGGCCGCCGGCAACCAGGCGCTCCTCGAGGACGACGAGCGAGGCGGCCGTCGGCGGCGCTCGCGCGACCGCTACCGCGACCGTGACCGCACCAAGCCGCAGCGCGGCCGCGGTGGCCGGGCCCCGGGCAGCGACCTCGCCGGGTACGAGGAGATCGAGGTCAGCGAGGACGACGTCCTGCTGCCCGTCGCCGGGATCCTCGACATCCTCGACAGCTACGCGTTCGTCCGCACGACCGGCTACCTGCCCGGCCCGAACGACGTGTACGTCTCGCTCGGCCAGGTCAAGAAGGCCGGCCTGCGCCGCGGTGACGCCGTCACCGGCGCCGTCCGCCAGCCGCGCGAGGGCGAGCAGCTGCCGCAGGGCAACGCCGCGCGGGCCAAGTTCAACGCGCTCGTGCGCCTCGACTCGGTCAACGGCCTGCCGCCCGAGGAGGCGCGCCAGCGCGCCGAGTTCTCGAAGCTCACGCCGCTGTACCCGCAGGAGCGCCTGCGCCTCGAGAGCGAGCCGAACAAGCTGACGCCGCGCGTCATCGACATCGTCGCGCCGATCGGCAAGGGCCAGCGCGGTCTGATCGTGTCGCCGCCCAAGGCCGGCAAGACGATCATCATGCAGCAGATCGCCAACGCGATCACCACGAACAACCCCGAGGTCCACCTCATGGTCGTGCTCGTCGACGAGCGCCCCGAGGAGGTCACGGACATGGAGCGGACGGTCAAGGGCGAGGTCATCGCCTCGACGTTCGACCGCCCCGCGTCGGACCACACGATCGTCGCGGAGCTCGCCATCGAGCGGGCCAAGCGCCTCGTCGAGCTCGGCCAGGACGTCGTCGTGCTGCTCGACTCGCTCACGCGGCTGTCGCGCGCCTACAACCTCGCGGCGCCCGCGTCGGGCCGCATCCTCTCGGGCGGTGTCGACGCCTCGGCGCTGTACCCGCCCAAGCGGTTCTTCGGTGCGGCGCGCAACATCGAGCACGGCGGCTCGCTCACGATCCTCGCGTCGGCGCTCGTGGAGACCGGCTCCAAGATGGACGAGGTCATCTTCGAGGAGTTCAAGGGCACCGGGAACATGGAGCTGCGGCTCTCGCGGAACCTCGCCGACAAGCGCATCTTCCCGGCGGTCGACGTCAACGCCTCGGGCACGCGCCGCGAGGAGATCCTCATGGGGTCCGACGAGCTCAAGATCGTGTGGAAGCTCCGCCGCGTCATGGGGGCCCTCGACCAGCAGCAGGCGATCGAGCTCCTGCTCGGCAAGCTGCGCGAGACCCGCTCGAACGCGGAGTTCCTCATGCAGGTGCAGAAGACGACGCCCGGCACGGGCAACAACGACTGACGCACGTGCGCCGCGCCCGGACCGGGTGCGGCGCACGTGGGTCGTCACGACCCCGCGAGAGGACGGCGGCGGGTCCGGGAAGGTTTCCGGCCTCCGCTGTGTTCTGGCACAATGTTCCGTTGGTCTGCGGTTCACGTGTGCGGTTCGCGTGCACGACCCGGAGACGACCCAGCGAGGAGAACCCTGTGAAGTCTGACATCCACCCCGCGTACGTGGTCACCCAGGTGACCTGCACCTGCGGGAACACGTTCACGACCCGGTCCACCGAGACCTCGGGCCAGATCCGCACCGACGTGTGCAGCGCCTGCCACCCGTTCTACACGGGCAAGCAGAAGATCCTCGACACCGGTGGCCGCGTGGCCCGGTTCGAGGCGCGCTACGGCAAGAAGCCGGCCGCGGCGCCGGCCGCCGACACCTCGGCCGAGTAGCGACCTGACAGCGCCGGTGCCCGGCGGACGACTGCCCTCCATGGCAGTGTCCGCGCGGGGCACCGGCGCTGTTCGTCTGCCCAGGGCGTGATGCCCGGCGGACGAGCCGGTCCCCGGGCACCACCAGCCCTCGCACGCCGTGCCCCCCCGCCCACCGGGGGAGCGCGCACGTCCGACACCCCCGCACGTCACGCCAGGAGGCGCCCGCATGAGCGACCCGTTCGCCGCAGCGGAGCCGCTGCTCGCCGAGCACGCCGAGATCGAGACCCAGCTCGCCGACCCCGGGGTGCACGCCGACGCCGGGCGCGCCCGCAAGCTGGGCCGGCGCTACGCCGAGCTCGGCCAGGTCGTCGCCGCCTACCGGGCGTACCGCGCCGCGACCGACGACGTGGCCGACGCGCGCGAGCTCGCCGGGCTGGACGACGCGTACGCCGCGGAACTGCCCGCGCTCGAGGAGACCGCCGCCGCCGCGGCCGAGCGCCTGCGCCGCGTGCTCGTCCCGCGCGACCCCGACGACGCGCGCGACGTGATCCTCGAGATCAAGGCCGGCGAGGGCGGGGAGGAGTCCGCGCTGTTCGCGGGAGACCTGCTGCGCATGTACCTGCGCTACGCCGAGCGCCGCGGCTGGAAGACCGAGGTGATCGAGTCCACGGAGTCGGACCTCGGCGGCTACAAGGACGTCCAGGTCGCGGTGAAGGCCCGCGGCGCGCTGACCGACCCCGCGCAGGGCGTGTGGGCCAGCCTCAAGTACGAGGGCGGCGTGCACCGGGTGCAGCGCGTCCCCGTCACGGAGTCCCAGGGCCGCATCCACACGTCGGCCGCCGGCGTGCTCGTGCTCCCCGAGGCGGACGACGAGGCCGAGGTCGGGATCGACCCCAACGACCTGCGGATCGACGTGTTCCGCTCGTCCGGGCCGGGCGGCCAGTCGGTCAACACCACCGACTCCGCGGTGCGCATCACGCACGTGCCCACGGGCATCGTCGTGTCGATGCAGAACGAGAAGTCGCAGCTGCAGAACCGTGAGCAGGCGATGCGCGTCCTGCGTGCGCGGCTCCTCGCGGCGAAGCAGGAGGAGGCCGCGGCCGCGGCCAGCGAGGCGCGTCGGTCGCAGGTCCGCACGGTCGACCGCTCCGAGCGCATCCGGACGTACAACTACCCGGAGAACCGCATCGCGGACCACCGCACGGGCTACAAGGCGTACAACCTCGACGTCGTGCTCGACGGCGACCTCGACGCGGTCGTGCGCTCGGCGATCGAGGCGGACGAGGCGGCCCGGCTGGCCGCCGCGGGCGCGTGAGCACGACGACGCTCGCGACCGCCCTGCGGGACGCCGAGCGCACCCTGGCCGCCGCCGGCATCGGGTCGGCGCGCGTCGACGCCGAGCTGCTCGCGGCGCACCTGCTGCGGTCCGCGTCGGGGCGGGACGTCAGCCGCGGCGAGGTGCAGACGGCGGCGCTGCTCGGCCGGCCGGCGCCCGAGGGGTACGCCGAGCTCGTCGGCCGTCGCGCCGCGCGCGAGCCGCTCCAGCACCTCACCGGGCGCGCGCCGTTCCGGGGCGTCGAGCTCGCCGTCGGGCCCGGTGTCTTCGTCCCGCGACCCGAGACCGAGCAGGTCGTGGAGCACGCGGTGCGCGAGGCCGCGGCCGTGCTGGCCCGCACGGGCTCGGCGCTCGTCGTGGACCTGTGCGCGGGCTCGGGGGCGATCGCGGTCGCCGTGGCCGTCGAGGTGCCCGGCGCCGTGGTGCACGCGGTCGAGCTCGACGCCGCGGCGCACGCCTGGGCCGCGCGCAACGTCGCAGCCCTGGCCCCGGGCGTCCGGCTGCACCGCGGCGACGCGCGCACGGCACTGCGCGCCCTCGACGGGACGGTCGACGTCGTCGTGTCGAACCCGCCGTACGTGCCGCCGGGCGCGGTCCCGGTCGACCCCGAGGTCGCGCACCACGACCCTGCGGTGGCGCTCTACGGGCTCGGCGCCGACGGGCTCGAGGTCCCGCGGGGGATCGTGGCGGCCGCCGCACGCCTCCTGCAGCCCGGCGGTCTGCTCGTCATGGAGCACGCCGAGGTGCAGGACGCCGCGGCGCGCGCGACGGTCGAGGCGACGCGCGCGTTCACCGGGGTCGGGACCGCGCCCGACCTCACCGGCCGCGCCCGGATGGTGCTCGCCCGGCGCGCAGATCCTGACCGGCTGGACGGCATGGCGCCCGGCCCCTCCGTGGGAGACTCGCAGCCGTGAGCCTGCTGCGCATCAAGGACGCGACGGACCCCGCGACGTGGGGGCCGTCGCTCGACGCCGCCGTGGAGGCGCTCGGACGCGGCGACCTCGTCGTGCTGCCCACCGACACGGTCTACGGCATCGCCGCCGACGCGTTCGACCCGGCGGCCGTCCAGGCGCTGCTCGACGCCAAGGGGCGCGGGCGGCAGATGCCGCCGCCCGTGCTCATGCCCGACCTGCGCACCCTCGACGGCCTCGCGACCTCCGTGCCCGACGCCGCGCGCGCCCTCGCGGAGGCCTTCTGGCCCGGCGGGCTGACGCTCATCGTCCGCGCGCAGCCGTCGCTCGCGTGGGACCTCGGAGAGACGCACGGGACGGTCGCCCTGCGCGTGCCCGACCACCCCGTCGCGCTCGAGCTGCTGCGCCGCACGGGACCGCTCGCGGTGTCGAGCGCGAACCGCACCGGCAAGCCCGCGGGCACCGACGTGCGCGAGGCGTACCGCCAGCTCGGCGCGCGCGTGCCCGTGTTCCTCGACGGGGGAGAGGCACCCGGCGGGGTGTCGTCGACCATCGTGGACGCGACCGGCGACGTGCTGCGCGTCGTGCGCGAGGGTGCGATCGGCCTCGAGGAGCTGCGCACGGTCGCGCCGGTCGAGGGCCCGGCCCCCGCACCGGCACCGGGCGCCGTCGCGCCCGAGGCGACGGCTGCCGGGGCCACGACGCCCGACGCCGGGACGAGCGGGGTCGCGACGGTCGACGCCGGGTCGACCGGTGCCGCGACCAGCGGTGCCGCGACGAGCGGCGCCGCGACCACGGGCGCGGCAGCGGACGACGCCGCGCCGGCCGCGACCCTGCCCGTCTCGACGGTGAAGCCGTCCGCGGGGCGCGCGTCGTCCCCGCCGTCCGACGACCCCGCCGACGACGCCCCGCAGCCGGGCGGTGAACCGGGCCGGTGAGGGTCTACCTGCTCCTCCTGCTGGTCTCGGCGGCGACGACCTACCTCATGACGCCGCTCGCCCGGTGGTGCGCGCTGCGCTTCGGGGCCATCACCGCGGTGCGCGACCGCGACGTGCACGCGATCCCGACTCCCCGCCTCGGGGGCCTGGCGATGCTCGTCGGGCTGCTCGTCGCGCTCACGGTCGCGAGCGGCCTGCCGTTCCTCAGCAGCGTGTTCACCGACCCGCGCCCCATCTGGGGCCTCGCGGGCGGCGCCACGACGGTGTGCCTGCTCGGCGTCGCGGACGACATCTGGGACCTCGACTGGGTCACCAAGCTCGTCGGCCAGGTGCTCGGGGCCGGGTTCATGGCCTGGCAGGGCGTGCTGCTCTTCCAGCTCCCCATCTTCGGCGACGTGGTGATCGGCTCCGAGCGGGTGTGGCAGGCGCTCACGGTGCTCGTGGTCGTCGTGGCGATGAACGCCGTGAACTTCGTCGACGGGCTCGACGGGCTCGCCGCCGGGATGATCGGCATCGGCGGCACGGCATTCTTCCTGTACTCGTACTGGCTGACGATCCTCACGGTGGACGGCGGCCGCGGGAACTACGCCAACCTCGCGACGCTCGTGCTCGCGGTGCTCGTCGGGATGTGCGTGGGGTTCCTGCCGCACAACGTGTACCCGGCCCGCATCTTCATGGGCGACTCGGGGTCGATGCTGCTGGGTCTCGTCATCGCCGCGGCGACGATCATCCTGACCGGCCAGCTCGACGCGTCCGCGCTCCCCGCGAACGACGGCGCCGCGCTCCTGCCGCGGCAGCAGATCCCGGTCTTCGTGCCGATCCTGCTGCCCGTGGCGGTGCTGCTGCTCCCGCTGCTCGACATGGGCCTCGCCGTGGTCCGGCGCGTGGGTGCGGGGAAGTCCCCGTTCCACCCGGACCGCATGCACCTGCACCACCGCCTGCTCTCGCTCGGGCACTCGCACCGCAGCGCCGTCGGGATCATGTGGATCTGGACGGTCGTCTTCGCGTTCGGCACCGCGTCGCTCGTGGTGCTGTCGACGACGCAGGCGCTGTGGCTGCTCGGCGTCGGCATGGTCGCGGCGGCGCTGCTGACGCTCGGGCCGCTGCGCGGCAAGGACGGCGGCGCCCAGCCCATCGTCACCGGGGTGACGCCGGTGGTCCCACCCGCGACCGGCACGCCCGCACCCGACGCGCACGCGACCGGCACCCGGTCCGCGGACCACCGTGCCGCGACCCGCACGACCGTCGGCCCCGGCCGCCCCACGACCACGACCACGACCCCCGGCCCCGCCCGGCCCCCGGCCGGCCACCCGACCCCGGAGAAGCGCCCATGACGTCCTCGGACCCCCAGCCCACGCCCGCGCGCCCGTCGTCCTCCGCGGCGGCCGACGCCGTCTTCCGTCGCGCGCTGCGCGACATGCTCGTGCTGCTCGCGGCGCTCTCGGTGCTCGGCGTGGGCATCGGGTGGCTCGTCGCGGGCTCGGCCGGCGTCTGGGGCGCCCTCATCGGGGTGGGCCTCGCGCTCGTCTTCTCGGGCACGACCGTGGTCTCGATGCTGCGCACCGCGCACGCGAGCCCGCAGGCGATGGCGGGCGTCGTGATGGGTGCCTGGCTCGGCAAGGTGATCGTCGTGATCGTGGTCCTCGCGGTGCTCCGCGACCTGGAGTTCTACGACCGGACGGTCCTCGCGGTCGTGCTGCTCGTGGGCGTCCTGGGCTCCGCGCTGCTCGACTACCGGGCGGTCACGAACGGCCGGATCCCGTACGTCGAGCCCGCGGACCGCGGTCCGGAAGGCGCGGGTTCATAGGTTAGGCTTCACCCATCCATGACGGCCAGGTTCCTACGGCATGCCCGCACTGATGCGGCCCGCCCGGCACCGTTGACCACCAGGAGCTCGCACTGTCCAGCCTCGCGATGATCGCCCCCCTCGCCACCGAGGAGGAGAGCGGGTTCCACGCGCCGTCCATCGCCGACTTCTTCCCGGCGCCCATCCTCTTCGAGGGCACCTTCTTCGAGTTCAACCGGCTCCAGATGGTGCGCCTGATCGCCGCCGCGGTGCTGATCATCGTCTTCGTCCTCGCAGCCAAGCGGGCCAAGCTCGTCCCCGGCCGCGGGCAGAACGTCGCCGAGATGCTCCTCGACTTCGTGCGCGTCAACGTCGCCGAGGAGATCATCGGCAAGGCGAAGGCGCACAAGTACGTCGCGCTGCTGACGACGCTCTTCCTCGCGATCCTCGCGTTCAACCTCACGGGCATCATCCCGGGCCTGAACATCGCCGGGTCGTCGCTGATCGGCGTGCCGGTCATGCTGGCGCTCTGGGTCTACGTGATGTACCTCGGCGCGGGCGTCAAGGCCCACGGCGTCGGCGGGTTCCTCAAGATGAGCCTGTTCCCGCCCGGCGTCCCGACGTTCATGTACGTGCTGCTGACGCCCATCGAGTTCCTGACGGTGTTCATCCTGCGGCCCGCCACGCTCGCGCTGCGACTCATGGCCAACATGGTCGCCGGTCACCTCATGCTCGTCCTGTGCTTCTCGGCCACCCAGTTCTTCATCTTCGAGGCCACCGGCGCCATGAAGGTGTTCGGGGCCCTGACCTTCGTCTCCGGCTTCGCGCTGACGCTCTTCGAGGTCTTCGTCGCCGCGCTCCAGGCGTACATCTTCGTGGTGCTGACGGCCGTGTACCTCAGCCTCTCCATCGAAGACGAGCACTGACCCACACCCCCCGGGGGTCGCTCGACCCCCACCCACGAACGAGCGTCCGGCCGACCGGCCTGGCGCCCAACGGAAGGAACGAGCAACCGTGGCACTTGCGGAAACCACCACCGTCCTCGCCGAGGTCTCGGGCAACGTCGCGACGATCGGCTACGGCCTCGCGGTGATCGGCCCCGGTATCGGCCTCGGCATCCTCATCGGCAAGACGATCGAGGGCATCGCGCGCCAGCCCGAGGTCGCCGGCCAGCTCCGGACGACGATGTTCATCGGTATCGGCTTCGTCGAGGTCCTCGGCCTGCTCGGCCTCATCACCGGGTTCCTCTTCCAGTGATCACCGCCGCGACGTCGGCGGCCCTGATCTCGGCCGCTGAGGGAGAGTCCGTCGAGGGCATCCAGCTCCTCATCCCCGAGTTCTACGACATCTTCTGGTCGACCATCGTCCTGGCGATCATCGCGGTCGTGTTCTACAAGTACGTCCTGCCGAAGTTCCAGGTCGTGCTCGACAAGCGCACCGAGCTGATCCAGGGCGGCATCGCGAAGGCCGAGTCGGCTCAGGCCGAGGCCGCTGCGGCGCTCGCCGAGTACCACCAGCAGCTCCAGGACGCCCGGACCGAGGCCGCGAAGATCCGCGAGGACGCGCGCACCGAGGCCGGGCAGATCGTCGCCGAGTCCCGCACCAAGGCGCAGGAGGAGGCGGCGCGCATCGTCGAGACCGCGCACCGCCAGATCGAGGCGGAGCGCCAGCAGGCGTCGGTCTCGCTGCGTGCCGACGTCGGGGCGCTCGCGACCCAGCTCGCCTCCAAGATCGTCGGCGAGTCGCTCGAGGACACCGCGCGCCAGTCGCGCGTCGTCGACCGTTTCCTCGACGAGCTCGAGGCCAGCACCACGGCGAACGCCGGTAAGGGGAACTGATGCGCGGGACGAGTCAGGCGTCGCTGCGGAGCGTGGAGAACCGGTTCGAGCCGGTCCTCCGTGCTGCCGGCGTCGAGTCGGCGACGCTGGGCGAGCAGCTGTTCGCCCTGGTCGACGCCCTCGACTCGTCCGGCGCGCTGCGCCGGACGCTCGCGGACCCGTCGGCCGACGGTGACGCGAAGGCCCAGCTGGTCGCGCACGTGCTCCAGGGCGCGCACACGAGCACCGTCGCGGTCGCGCAGGAGCTGGTCCGGGCGCGCTGGTCGGCGGACGTCGACCTCACCGAGGCGGTCGAGCACCTCGCGTTCCAGGCGGTGCTCGCGTCCGCCGAGGCGACGGGCACGCTCGAGCGCGTGGAGGAGGACCTGTTCCGCCTCACGCGCTCGCTCTCCGGTCAGCGGGACGTGCGGCGGATCCTGTCCGACGACGCGACGTCGACTCCCGCCGCCCGGGTGGGTCTGCTCGACGCGATCCTCGCGGGTGGGGCGACCCCGGCGGCGGCGCTCCTGGCGCGGCGTGCCACGCAGAGGCCGCGCGGCCGGCACTTCGTGACGACGCTCGGGCACATCGGCGACCTGGTCGCCGAGCGTCGCAACCGGCTCGTCGCGACGGCCACGTCGGCGACCGAGCTCACGGCCGTCCAGCGCACCCGGCTCGAGGGCATCCTCGAGCGTGCGTACGGGCAGCCGGTCCAGCTCAACGTGATCGTCGACGAGAACGTCCTCGGCGGCCTGCGCATCCAGGTCGGGGCCGAGGTCGTCGACTCGACGGTGCTGTCCCGGCTCGCCGACGCGCGGCGCCGACTTGCCAGCTGACGGCCGCGCTCCGCGCCCCGTCCCCAGAACGCGTTCGACCCGCACGCGACCCGCGTGCGACACGACAGGAGAGAAGCAATGGCTGAGCTGACGATCCGGCCGGAGGACATCCGCTCCGCGCTGGACAGCTTCGTGAAGTCCTACGAGCCCACCGGTGCGGTCACCGAAGAGGTCGGCCGGGTCACCCTGGCGGGCGACGGCATCGCGCAGGTCGAGGGTCTGCCCGGCTGCATGGCCAACGAGCTGCTGCGCTTCGAGGACGGCACGCTCGGCCTCGCGCTCAACCTCGACGTCCGCGAGATCGGCGTCGTCGTGCTCGGTGAGTTCACCGGCATCGAGGAGGGCCAGGAGGTCCGCCGCACGGGCGAGGTGCTCTCCGTCCCGATCGGTGACGGCTACCTCGGCCGCGTCGTCGACCCGCTCGGCGAGCCGATCGACGGCCTCGGCGAGCTCGTCACGGAGGGTCGCCGCGCGCTCGAGCTGCAGGCGCCCGGCGTCATGCACCGCAAGAGCGTGCACGAGCCGCTCCAGACGGGCCTCAAGGCCATCGACGCGATGATCCCGATCGGCCGCGGCCAGCGTCAGCTCATCATCGGCGACCGCCAGACGGGCAAGACGGCGATCGCGATCGACACGATCATCAACCAGAAGGCCAACTGGGAGTCGGGCGACCCGACCAAGCAGGTCCGCTGCATCTACGTCGCGATCGGCCAGAAGGGCTCGACCATCGCCGCGGTGCGTGGCGCGCTCGAGGAGGCCGGTGCGCTCGAGTACACGACCATCGTCGCGTCGCCGGCGTCCGACCCGGCCGGCTTCAAGTACCTCGCCCCGTACACCGGCTCGGCCATCGGCCAGCACTGGATGTACCAGGGCAAGCACGTCCTCATCGTGTTCGACGACCTGTCGAAGCAGGCCGAGGCCTACCGTGCCGTGTCGCTGCTGCTCCGCCGCCCGCCGGGCCGCGAGGCGTACCCCGGTGACGTCTTCTACCTGCACTCCCGCCTGCTCGAGCGTTGCGCCAAGCTCTCGGACGAGCTCGGCGGCGGCTCGATGACCGGTCTGCCGATGATCGAGACGAAGGCCAACGACGTCTCGGCGTACATCCCGACCAACGTCATCTCGATCACCGACGGCCAGATCTTCCTGCAGTCGGACCTGTTCAACGCCGACCAGCGCCCCGCCGTCGACGTCGGCATCTCGGTGTCCCGCGTCGGTGGTGCCGCGCAGGTCAAGGCGATGAAGCAGGTCTCCGGCACGCTGAAGCTCGACCTCGCGCAGTTCCGCTCGCTCGAGGCGTTCGCGATGTTCGCCTCGGACCTCGACGCCGCGTCGCGTGCGCAGCTGACCCGTGGCGCGCGCCTCATGGAGCTGCTCAAGCAGGGCCAGTACAGCCCGTACCCGGTCGAGGACCAGGTCGCGTCGATCTGGGCCGGCACCAAGGGCAAGCTCGACGACGTCCCGGTCGAGGACGTGCGCCGCTTCGAGACGGAGCTGCTGGACCACCTGCGCCGCAACAGCGAGGTGCTGACCACGATCGCGTCGACGGGCAAGCTCGACGAGGCGACCGAGTCAGCGCTGTCCTCGGCGATCGACGACTTCCGCAACGGCTTCCTGAAGGGCGACGGCTCGCCGCTCGTCGGCGGGGACGACGAGGGTGAGTCCGTGCCGGTCGAGCAGGAGCAGATCGTCCGTCAGAAGAAGGCCTGACCGATGGCCGGTACCCAGCGCGTCTACAAGCAGCGGATCAAGTCGACGCAGGCGCTCAAGAAGATGTTCCGGGCGCAGGAGCTCATCGCCGCGTCCCGCATCGGGCGTGCGCGGGGCCGGGTCGCGCAGGCGACGCCGTACTCGCGGGCGATCACGCGTGCCGTCTCGGCGCTCGCGACGCACTCGACCACGTCGCACCCGCTGCTGACCGAGCGCACCGACACGAACCGCGTCGCCGTGCTGCTCATCGCGTCGGACCGCGGCATGGCCGGCGCGTACTCGGCGAGCGTCATCCGCGAGACGGAGCGGCTCGTCGAGCGGCTCCAGGCGTCGGGCAAGGAGGTCGCGCTCTACGTCTCCGGGCGTCGCGCGGTGTCCTACTACACCTTCCGGCGCCGTGAGCTCGCGGCGCAGTGGCAGGGCGGCTCGGACGCGCCGCAGGTCGACGTGGCCGACGAGATCGCCGACACGCTCCTGAGCGCGTTCGACGCCCCGGCCGAGGCCGGCGGGGTCGGCGAGCTGCACGTCGTGTACACGCAGTTCGTCAACATGGTCACGCAGCGGCCGCGGGTCATCCGCATGCTCCCGCTCGAGGTCGTCGAGGGCGTCGCCCCCGCCGGCGAGGGCGACGCGCTGCCGCTGTACGACTTCGAGCCCAGCCCGGAGGCCGTGCTCGACGCGCTGCTGCCGCGCTACGTCCGCAGCCGCATCTACAGCTGCATGCTGCAGGCGGCCGCCTCCGAGCTCGCCGCCCGCCAGCGGGCCATGCACACGGCGACCGAGAACGCCGAGGACCTCGTGCGCATGTACACGCGGCTCGCGAACCAGGCCCGCCAGGCAGAGATCACCCAGGAGATCAGCGAGATCGTGTCGGGCGCCGACGCGCTCGCCTCCTGACACCAGCACGACCCAGACCACGCCGGAGTCCGCTCCGGACGAGCGAAGCGAGGCAGGACATGACCGCCACCACCGTCGACGCCACGGCGACCGACCCGGGCGCGCCCGGAGTGGGTCGCGTCGCCCGGGTCATCGGCCCCGTCGTGGACATCGAGTTCCCGTCGGACCAGATCCCGGACATCTACAACGCGCTCCAGGTCGACATCGACCTGTCCTCGCAGGGCGAGGGCGAGCAGGACGGCTCGTTCACGATGACGCTCGAGGTCGCCCAGCACCTCGGCGACTCGCTCGTGCGCGCCGTCGCGCTGCGCCCCACGGACGGCCTCGTCCGCGGTGCGCTCGTGCGCGACACGGGTGCGCCGATCAGCGTCCCCGTCGGCGACGTGACCAAGGGCCGCGTCTTCAACGTGATCGGCGAGGTGCTCAACCTCGAGGAGGGCGAGAAGCTCGAGATCACCGAGCGCTGGCCCATCCACCGCAAGCCCCCGGCCTTCGACCAGCTCGAGTCGAAGACGCAGATGTTCGAGACCGGCATCAAGGTCATCGACCTGCTCACGCCGTACGTGCTCGGCGGGAAGATCGGCCTCTTCGGTGGTGCGGGCGTCGGCAAGACGGTCCTCATCCAGGAGATGATCCAGCGCGTCGCCCAGAACCACGGTGGTGTGTCGGTGTTCGCCGGTGTCGGCGAGCGCACCCGTGAGGGCAACGACCTCATCGTCGAGATGGAGGAGGCGGGCGTCTTCGACAAGACGGCCCTCGTCTTCGGCCAGATGGACGAGCCGCCGGGCACGCGTCTGCGCGTCGCCCTGTCCGCGCTGACGATGGCGGAGTACTTCCGCGACGTGCAGAAGCAGGACGTGCTGCTCTTCATCGACAACATCTTCCGGTTCACGCAGGCCGGCTCGGAGGTCTCGACGCTGCTCGGCCGCATGCCGTCCGCGGTCGGCTACCAGCCGAACCTCGCCGACGAGATGGGTCAGCTGCAGGAGCGCATCACCTCGACGCGTGGTCACTCGATCACGTCGCTCCAGGCGATCTACGTCCCCGCGGACGACTACACCGACCCCGCGCCGGCCACGACGTTCGCGCACCTCGACGCGACGACGGAGCTCAGCCGTGAGATCGCCTCGCGCGGTCTGTACCCCGCGGTCGACCCGCTCGCGTCGACGAGCCGCATCCTCGACCCGCGGTACGTCGGGCAGGCGCACTACGACACGGCCACGCGCGTGAAGTCGATCCTGCAGCGCAACAAGGAGCTCCAGGACATCATCGCGATCCTCGGTGTCGACGAGCTGTCCGAGGAGGACAAGACCGTCGTCGCCCGGGCGCGCCGCATCCAGCAGTTCCTGTCGCAGAACACCTACATGGCCGAGAAGTTCACGGGCGTCGTGGGTTCGACGGTCCCGGTGGCGGAGACCGTCGAGGCGTTCTCGCGGATCGCGGACGGCGAGTTCGACCACATCGCCGAGCAGGCGTTCTTCAACATCGGCGGCCTCGAGGACCTCGAGCGCAACTGGGCCCGGATCCAGAAGGACTACGGCGTCTGACGCCTGGGTCCACGACCGGGTTCGAACTGAGCAGAGGGAGTCAGCATGGCTGAGCTGGAGGTCGACGTCGTCGCCGCCGACGGCAAGATCTGGTCGGGCCACGCGCGGCAGGTGAGCGCGCCGGCCGCGGACGGGGAGATCGGCATCCTCGCCGGGCACACCCCGGTGCTCTCGGTGCTGCGCCGCGGCGAGGTCCGGGTCGCCCGGGCCGGCGGCGAGGTCCTGCGCTGGACGGTCGGAGGCGGGTTCCTGTCCGTCGACTCGGACCTGGTGACGGTCGTGGTGGACTCGGTCGAGGACACGACCGGCACCCAGGTCGCGCACTGACGGAGCCGTCATGTCAGGGCAGCAGATCGCTCTCGTGCTCCTCGGAGCGGTGGTCGTCGCCCTGATCGTGCTCGGTCTCAGCGTGTCGAGGCTGGGCCGGCTCACGCGTCGCGTCGGGTCCTTCGAGTGTGCGTTCCGCCGCTCGGAGGGCCCGTCCGCGTCGTGGGTCACGGGGGTCGGCCAGTACGGCGCCGAGAGCCTGTACTGGTGGCGTGCGCGGTCGCTGTCGGTGCGGCCGTCGCGGTGCTGGCGCCGGTCGGCGATCGTGGTGAGCGAGCGCGCCGTGATCGAGGAGTCGCCGAGGTTCGGCCGTCAGGTCGCGGTGCGCTGCACGGTGCAGGGCGAGTCGTTCGACCTCCTCATGAGCCCGGAGGCCTCCGCGGGCCTCACGTCGTGGCTCGAGGCCACCCCACCGACGATCAGCCGCGTGATCTGACGGCGCGACGTCGCCGTCCACGAGAGGAACCCCCGCATGCGCCTCGTCGTCGCGCGCTGCTCGGCGCGCTACAGCGGCCGGCTCAACGCCCACCTCCCGCTCGCGACCCGGCTGGTCCTGGTCAAGGCGGACGGCAGCGTGCTGCTGCACTCCGACGGCGGCTCGTACAAGCCCCTGAACTGGATGAGCCCGCCGTGCTCGCTCGCGATCGGGGAGCCCGACGCGGAGGCGACCGGGCGGGGCGTGACGCAGGTCTGGACCGTGCAGCACCAGAAGAGCGACGACCGGCTCGTCGTCGAGGTGCACGAGGTCCTGCACGACTCGGCGCACGAGCTGGGTGTCGACCCGGGGCTGGTCAAGGACGGCGTCGAGGCGCACCTCCAGGAGCTCCTCGCGGCGCAGATCGACCTGCTCGGCGGCGGGCACACGCTCGTCCGGCGGGAGTTCCCGACGGCGATCGGGCCGGTCGACATCCTCGCGCGTGACGCGGCGGGCGTGGCGGTCGCGATCGAGATCAAGCGCCGCGGCGACATCGACGGCGTCGAGCAGCTCACGCGGTACCTCGAGCTGCTGAACCGGGACCCGCACCTCGCGCCGGTGCGCGGCGTGTTCGCCGCGCAGGAGATCAAGCCGCAGGCCCGGGTCCTCGCGACGGACCGCGGCATCGCGTGCGTGGTGCTCGACTACGACGCGATGCGTGGCGTGGACGACGTCGACTCCCGCCTGTTCTGATGCCGGCGCCCACGCGCGGCCAGGGGTCCGCCGGGCGTCCGGACCTGACCTACCCCGAGGTCGCGGCGACGCGCGGGGGTCCGCTGCCGGCGGGCTACCGGCACCTGCACGTGCGGCACCGGCTCGGCGCCGGCGACCTCGACGTCGTCGGGCACGGGCTCCTCGCGTGGCGCGTGCACGCCGCGGCGCACGTGACGGTGCACGCCGACGCCCCGGTCGCCGACGTGGGGGTCGACGTGCGGACGCATCTGGGTGCCGGCCCGCTGCACCTCGTGGTGCCGTGCCGGGTCGTGTGGGCCGAGGCGGGGGAGCGCGCGATCGGGTTCGGCTACGGGAGCCTGCCCGGGCACCCGTTCACCGGCGAGGAGTCGTTCCGGGTCGAGCGCGACGAGGCGGGCGTGCTGTGGTTCGTCGTCGACGCCTTCAGCCGCCCCGCGTGGCGCTGGCTCGTGCCGCTCGCCTGGGCGGTGCCGCTCGTCCAGCGCGCGTACCTGCGCCTGCTCGCGCACGGCGCCCGGCGGCTCGCCCGCGCCGGCTGACGCCCCGCCGTCCCCGGCACCGCGGTGGGCGTCGTCCGCACCGCATCGCGCCGTCCGCCGCGGGCGCGACGTCCCCGCTGCTCCCGCAGCGGGCGTCGTCCGCACAGCATCGCGCCGAATGCCGCGGGCGCGACCTCCCCGCTGCTCCCGCGGGGGGCCTCACGGGCCTCGAGCCCGGGCCGGTGCGGCGACCCGCGCCGGCTCGGGCGCGGGCTCAGCCGCCGAACGTCAGCTCGGCGAGGCGCGCGGCACCGGTGAGCACGACCCGCACGTCGGTCACGGCCGCCGTGAGCCGGTCCCACCCGGGCCCGCGCAGCGCCTCGACGGTGCTCCAGTCGTGACGTCCGCCCTCCGCCGGGACGTCGGCGGACGCCGCGGTCAGCCACGTCCCCGAGCCGTCGTTCACCTCGACACGCACCGACGCGGCGCCGGCGCAGGTCCGGGCGACGGTGAGCCCGAGCCGGGCGGCTCCGCGGGCGTCGACGCCGCGCAGCGTCACGGCGCCGGAACCACGGCCCCGGGGGACCTGGACGGCGTCGCCCGCGTCGCGCGTGCGCTCGGCGAGCTCGATGCCGTCGTGGTCGTCGAAGTCGGTGGCGCGCAGCGGGCCGGTGAGGGCGGCGCGCGGCGCGACGGGGTCCCCGGTGACGACGACCTCGCTGCTGACGGGCAGGTCCGCCGAGGACGCGCCCGCGTGGAGCACGTACGTGCCGGGCTCGACGACGAGCGTGCCGCGCGTGACGTCCCAGACGGCGAGGTCGGCGACCCGCACGCGGACGGTCGCGACGGCGGCGGCTCCGGGTTCGAGGGGAACGCGCACGTGGCCGAGCAGGCGACGTCGGGGGACGGGGAGCCGGTGGTCGACGGCGCTCGCGTAGACCTGCACGAGCTCGTCGACCGGGCGGTCCCCGGTGTTCGCGACGTCGACCTCGACGTCGAGGTGCGCGTCGGCATCGACCCGCACCGGGCCGGCGGCGCCGGGCTGCCCGGTGACGGCCGGGCGGGTGCCGTCCGCCGCATCGGACGCCGCGACGACGCGCAGGCCGCGGTGCTCGACGGTCGTGTACGACAGCCCGTGGCCGAACGGGTAGAGCGGCTCGTGCCGCGCGTACCAGTACGTGGAGCCGGCGGTGATCACGTCGTAGTCGAGCAGGTCGCCGACGTGGGACTCGTCCGCGACCCACGTCTGCGCGAGGTGGCCGGACGGCTCGACGTCGCCCACGAGCACGTCGGTGAGCCCGTGCCCGAGCTCCTGGCCGGCGTGCGAGGACCACACGACCGCGGCGGCCTCGTCGGCCACGGACCCGAGGACGTACGGGTAGGACGACACAACCGCGAGCACCGCGCGCGGGTTGGCGTCGTGCGCGGTGCGCCAGAGCTCCGCGGACGCGTCCGGCAGGCGCAGGTGCGGGCGGTCCTCGGTCTCGCGCCCGAGCAGGTGGGGGTCGTTGCCGACGGCCACGACCACGACGTCGGCGGCTGCGGCGGCCTCGGCGACGTCGGCGTGCCCGGACCGCAGGGTGCGGACCGTGAACCGCTCGGCGTCGGCGGCGTCGTGGTCCTCGGCCACGAGCGTGCCGGTCGCGTCGTTCTGGACCCGGACCCACCGCCCGGAGCCGACGTGCTGGACCGACCACGTGCCGTCGGTGTGCCGGTGCAGCCGGAAGCTCTCCTGGGCGACCCAGCCGCCGACGCGCTCCGCGTCGGCCCGCACGACCCAGCCGGCACCGGACCACAGCAGCCCCGAGCGCACGCCACGCAGCGTCACGAGGCCCTCGCCCCAGGACGTCACGTCGAACGCGGCGCCGGCATGGGTGGCCGCCGGGGCGTCGGCGGTGAGCGGGGTCGCGGCGTCGAGCTGGCGGACGTACGCGCCCGTCGTCGCGGAGCGGAGCGCGACGCGGTCGGCTCCGTCGGCGACCCGGACCGCGGACGACCCGAGCCGCTCGGCGAGCGCGCTGCCGAGCCCCACGAGGTAGGGCGGGGTGCCCGAGTACCAGTCGTGCAGCACGCGGTCCGCGAGCGGGCCGACGACGGCGACTCTCGCGCCGGGCCGCAGCGGCAGCACGCCGTCGTTCTGCAGCACGACGACGGCGCGCGCGGTGGTCTCGCGCGCGAGCGCGCGGTGCTCGGGCAGGTCGAGGGCGTCGGCGCCGACACCGGCGTACGGGTCGAGGTCGGGGTCGAGCTCGCCGGTCGCGAGGCGCAGCTCGAGCTGGCGCAGCACGGCCCGGTCGACCTCGGCCTCGGTGAGCAGCCCGCGCTCGAGCGCGGCGTGCAGACGCTCGACGGTCGGGCGGGCGTCGGCGTCGTTGTCGGTGAACGAGTCGACACCCGCGCGCACCATCGCGGCGTGGCTCTCGACGTGGTCGTCGTAGTACCGCTCGAACGTCACGAGGTTGCCGGGGGCGGCGGCGTCCGAGACGACCATGAGCGAGGCGTCGGTCCAGCTGCGCAGCTCGTCGAGCAGCTCGCGCGCGACGTGGTTGGGCCGCCCGTTAACGAGGTTGTACGACGGCATGACGGCGCCGACCACGCCGGCCTCGACGGGCCCGCGGTACGCGGGCAGCTCGTACTCGTGCAGCACGCGCGGACGCAGCTGCGAGCTCGTGAGCGCACGGTCGGTCTCGTTGTTGTACGCGAGGAAGTGCTTGAGCGTCGGCACCGTGCGCCAGTAGACGGGGTGGTCGCCGCGCAGGCCGCGGGCGTAGGCGGTCGCGAGGTGCGCGGTGAGGTGCGGGTCCTCGGAGAAGCCCTCCTCGTTGCGGCCCCAGAGCGGGTGGCGCAGCGGGTTCACGACCGGCGCCCAGACGTTGAGGCTCACCGCGGGGTCGGCGGCGTGCTTGGCGCGCAGCTCGGTGCCGACGACCTCGCCGACGCGGGTCAGCAGCTCGGCGTCCCAGGTCGCCGCGAGACCGACGGGCTGGGGGAACGACGTCGCGACGCCGAGCCAGGCGACGCCGTGCAGCACCTCGGCGCCGGTGTGGAACGCCCGCAGACCGAGGCGGTCGACCGCCGGCGCGTGCTGGTGCAGCAGCGCGACCTTCTCGTCGAGGGTGAGCCGGGTGAGCAGGTCGCGGGCGCGGACGGCGAGCGGCTGCGCGGGGTCGCGGTGGGTGGGGGCTGCCTGGAGGTCGTCGTCGGCCACGGGGGTCCCTCGTTCTGGTGCGGTGGGCGAGCCGGTCCTGCGCGGCGGTGGGACACGCTGCGGGGCGGACCGGTTCGATCGGATCGTCGAACCGTTTCGACGATAGCAGCCACACGCTCGGCGTGACGCGGGCCACACGCTAGCGGACGCGCCGTGGCCGGTCGAGCGGCCTACGACCGGGCCCGCGGCGTCCGTGGCGGCGTCTCCGACTCGATCTGGGCAGTGGTTGCCCGTCCGCGTGGGGAGGCCGTAGAGTGCGGGCGTCGAACCGCTTCGATGTTCGCGGATCGACCGGCACCCGCACCGATCACGGACGATCGCGGGCCGTCGGCACGGGGGACCACGAGGACACCGCGTTTCCACAAGGGAGTGAAGGGCGCTCATGAACACCACCACACAGCTCGGCCAGGTCGGGGAGATCGCCGTCAAGCGGCGGTCCTTCCTCGGGATGGTCGCCGCGGGCGCGGCCGTCGTCGGCGTCCCGTCGCTGCTGACCGCGTGCTCCAGCGGCGAGGCCGGCGCGACGGCGGAGCCGGGCGCGACGGCCGGCGCGGACGTGCTGCCCACGTACAAGGAGATCGTCTTCGCGGAGCCCGACTACCCGAGCGTCAACGGGTCGACCGCGGGCTACGAGACGATCCCGACGGACCTGGTGCAGTCGGTCGAGGAGCCCCCCGGCAACGGCTCGGACTTCACGGCGATGACGCCCCTGTGGGGCACGCCGCCGCCGGTCAAGGGCAACCAGTACTACGAAGCGGTCAACGCCGCGCTCGGCGCGAGCCTGACGTTCAACATCGCCGACGGCAACGACTACGGCACGGTGCTCGCGACCGCGCTCTCGGCCCCCGACGAACTGCCGGACTGGGTCTGCGTCCCGACGTGGAACGTCCCGCCGCGCTTCGCGTCCGAGGTCGTGCCGAACGTCTTCCAGGACCTGACCGACTTCCTCGCCGGCGACAAGGCGCTCGACTACCCGAACCTGGCGAACATCCCGACCGCGGCCTGGCAGTGGTCCTCGTTCAACGGCCGCCTCTACGGTCTGCCGTTCCCCGGCGAGGTCATCAACGACGTGGTGTTCTACCGCAAGGACATCCTCGACGGGCTGGGCATCACGCCGGACGTCACGAGCGCCGACGACCTCCTGGCGCTCCTCAAGCAGATCAACAACCCGTCGGCCGGCGTCTACGCCGCGGCGGACCTGTGGAACACGTCGACGATCATCCACGGCGTCGTGCCCAAGTGGAAGCTCGTCGACGGCAAGCTCCAGCACCGCGTCGAGACCGAGGAGTACCGCAAGGCCCTCGAGTGGAACGCCGAGGTCTGGGCCGCCGGGCTGGTGCACCCCGACATCGACACCGCCTGGAACAAGGAGCTCTTCGAGTCCGGGAAGCTGCTCGTGATGAACGACGGCATCGGCGGGTGGCACGAGGCCCTCGGGCGCCAGCTCGGCACCAACCCGACCTACAACCAGCAGCCGCTGCCGCCCTTCGGCGCCGACGGCGGCGACCCGGTCTACTACAAGGGTCAGCCGGCGAACATCTTCAGCTTCCTCAAGAAGTCGGACGACCCCGAGCGCATCGAGGAGCTCCTGCGGATCGCGAACCTGCTCGCGGCGCCGTTCGGCACCACGGAGTTCGACCTCATCAACAACGGCGTCGAGGGCGTGCACTTCACGCGCGACGCGAACGGGCTGCCCGTCCCGACCGAGCTGGCCCCGACCGAGCTCCAGCCGACGTACATGTTCCTCACCGCGCCGCCGGTCGTGAACGCGAAGGTCCAGTACCCGGGCTTCGTGAAGGCGTCGAGCGAGTTCACGGCGGACGCCGCGCAGTACACCGAGGAGCCGCTCTTCTACGGCATCCAGATCAGCGAGCCCGACGAGTACGCGTCGATCGGCCAGCCGTTCGTGGACCTCGAGAAGGACATCTCGCGGGGCCGCAAGTCCATCGACGACCTCGACGCCGCGGTCGAGACGTGGCGCCAGTCGGGCGGCGACCAGCTGCGCGAGTTCTACCAGGGCATCCTCGAGGCCTGATCGTGGCAGCCCTCGACGCACCGACGTCCCCGCGGACGTCCGGCGACGAGCCGAAGCGCCGGGCGGGCACCTCGCCCGCCCGGCCCCCGGTTCGCAAGATCACCTGGCAGGCCAAGCTCCGCCGGGACCGCTCGCTGCTGCTCATGACGCTCCCGGGCGTCGTGCTGCTCGTGCTCTTCGCGTACATCCCCATGCTCGGCAACGTCATGGCGTGGGCGAAGTTCTCGCCCTACCGCGGGTTCCTCGGCGGGCCGTGGGTCGGCTGGGACAACTTCCTGCGCGTGTTCGACAACCCGCTGTTCCTCAACGCGGTGCAGAACACGCTCGCGATCACGGTGTTCCAGCTCGTCCTGTACTTCCCGGTGCCGATCTTCCTCGCGCTGCTGCTCAACAGCGTCGTGAGCCCGCGCATCCGGACGACGATCCAGTCGATCGTCTACCTGCCCCACTTCTTCTCGTGGGTGCTCGTGGTGGCGGTGTTCCAGCAGCTGTTCGGGGGAGCGGGCCTGCTCAGCCAGACGCTGCGCGGCCTCGGGCAGCAGCCCGTCGACATCATGACGAACCCCGACACGTTCCTGCTGCTCATCACGTCGCAGTCGATCTGGAAGGACGCCGGCTGGGGCGTCATCATCTTCCTCGCGGCGCTCAGCACCGTGGACCCCGCGCAGTACGAGGCGGCGGTCATGGACGGGGCGAACCGGTGGCGGCGCATGTGGCACATCACGCTGCCCGCGCTGCGGCCCGTCATCATCCTGCTGCTCATCCTGCGGCTCGGCGACGCGCTGACCGTCGGGTTCGAGCAGCTCCTCCTGCAGCGCGACATGGTCGGCGCGCAGGTCTCCGAGGTGATCGACACCTATGTGTACTTCCAGGGTGTGCAGTTCGGCGACTGGGGCTTCGCGGCCGCAGCGGGCCTCATGAAGGGGGTCGTCAGCCTGATCCTCGTGCTCGGCGCCAACAAGCTCGCGCACGTGTTCGGCGAGGCAGGAGTGTACAAGCGGTCATGACAGCGACGGAGAACTCCCTGACGAACCCGGCGATCGTCCTCGAGCCGCCCGCGGGCAGCCGGCGACGACCCCGGAAGTCCAAGCACCGCCCCGCGTGGGAGGAGCCGCCCACCGTCGGCGGCGCGATCGCGAAGTTCGCGGCGCTCGCCCTCGTGGTGCTCGCGGTGCTCGGGCCGCTCTACACGATCGTGCTGACCAGCCTGTCGCCGCAGTCGGTGATCAGCGAGGCCGGCGGCATGGTCCTCGTCCCCGGCGAGATCACGTTCGCGGCCTACCAGCAGCTGCTGGACGGCGGCGTCGTGTTCCGCTCGGTCGTCGTGAGCATCGGTGTGACGGCCGTCGGGACGCTGATCTCGACGGTGGTCTCGGTGCTCGCCGCGTTCGGGCTCTCGCGCACCGACTCGTTCCTGCACCGGCCGATCCTGTTCGTCTTCCTGATCACGATGTTCTTCGGGGCCGGGCTCATCCCGACCTACCTGTGGGTCAGCCAGCTCGGTCTGATCGACTCGTACTGGGCGCTGATCCTCCCCGGCGCGATCTCGGCGTTCAACGTCCTGATCCTGCGGAACTTCTTCATGGGCATCGACGCGTCGATCACGGACGCCGCGCGGATCGACGGCGCGGGGGACTGGCGCGTGCTGGGCTCGATCGTGCTGCCGATGTCGCGCGCCGTGGTCGCGGTCGTCGCGCTGTTCTACGGCGTCGGGTACTGGAACGCGTTCTTCAACGCGATGCTCTACCTGCGCGACAGCGCCAAGTGGCCGCTGCAGATGGTGCTGCGCGCGTACGTGCTGCGCGGTCAGCCGCCGCAGGGCACGACCGGCACGGTCATCGAGCTCGGTGCGGGTGGTGCGGTGCCGTCGCTGGCCGCGAAGATGGCGGTGATGGTGCTCGCGCTCGTGCCGATCCTCATCGTCTACCCGTTCGTCCAGCGGCACTTCACGAAGGGCGTCATCTTCGGCGCGATCAAGGGCTGACGTGGTGCTGGGGACGCGGCTCCCGGCGGGGCGGACAGGGGGTCCGCGCCGCCGGGGGACCGCGGTGCCGGCGGGCCGTGGTCGGTCAGCGGGCGGGTGCCGTCGTGGCCCGCTCCGTCAGGACGGGGGCCAGCAGGCGGGTCTCGGCGGGCTGGTCGCCGGCCACGCGGGACATCGCCATCTCGACCGCGACGCGGCCGATCGCGTGTGCGGGGATGTCCACGGACGTCAGGGGGACGGGTTGGCCGACGGCGATGTCCTGGGGGCACACCGCGACGAGCGACAGGTCGTCGGGGATCGTGCGGCCGCGCTCGCGCAGCGTCGCGATCACGGCCGGCAGCGCGACCTCGTTGTGCACGACGAGCCCGGTCACGTGCGGCATCCGGGCGAGCACGCGGTCGACGGCGTCGACGGCGCCGGAGTGCGACGACTCGCACGGCTCGTACGCGTGGTCGAGCCCGAGCTCGGCGGACTGCTGCGTGAAGCCCCGGTGCATCCGGTCGGCGTAGGAGGTGTGCCGCTCGAGCACCGCGGTGGGGGAGCCGATGAGCGCGACCTGGCGGTGACCGAGCTGCGCGAGGTGGCGCACGGCGGTGCGCCCGGCGGCCTCGAAGTCGAGGTCCACGCACGAGAGGCCCTCGGTTCTGGTCGGCAGGCCGATGAGCACCGCGGGCTGGCGCAGGCCGGCGAGCACGGGGACGCGCGGGTCGTCGGCCTCGATGTCCATCATGATCAGCGCGTCCACCATCGAGCCGTCGGCGACGCGCTCGAGGCCCGCGGAGTCGTCCTGCGTGAGCAGCAGGACGTCGTGGTCGAACGTGCGCGCGCTCGTGACGACGCCGGTGACGAACTGCATGATCACGCTGACGTTCACGTCGACGCGCAGGGGCGCCATGAGCGCGAGCACGTTGGTCCGGCTCGACGCGAGGGCGCGCGCGCCGGCGTGCGGGCGGTAGCCGAGCTCGCGGATGCTGCGCTCGACGCGCTGGCGCGTGGGGCCGGAGATCGGCCGCTTGCCGGACAGGACGTAGGAGACGGTCGAGGTCGAGACGCCTGCGGCGCGTGCCACGTCGTCGATGGTTGCCACGGTGTGCCCCTGTCGTGTCCGTGCGCACGTCGCTTCTCGCGCGCCGCACGGGGCTGGTCGGTCGTCGCTCACCCTAGCGCCGGGAGGCGTGCGAGCGGCGCTCCGACGCGTTATCGAAACATTGCGGAAGCGCTTCGATTTGATGCGCCTGCAAAGATCGCTGCGCGCGGCGCATATGTCCCTGGACATGCGGGCGAGCGCGCGGCTACGGTGTTGAACCGCTTCGACGATTGCTATTCGCGCGTACTTGCACGCACGTCGTCGCCCCTTTCTCCCGACCACGACCGGAGGTTCCCCGCGTGAGCAGCCCGACGCCGACCCGGCCCGGCCTCGCCGCCCTCACGGGTGAGCTGGGGCTGCTGTACGGCGGCGACTACAACCCGGAGCAGTGGCCGCGCCACGTCTGGGACGAGGACGTCGCGCTCATGCAGGCGGCCGGGGTCAACCTCGTGACGGTCGGGGTGTTCAGCTGGGCGACCCTCGAGCCCCGGCCCGGCGAGCACGAGCTCGGCTGGCTCGACGAGGTCCTCGACCTGCTGCACGCCGGTGGCGTCGCGGTCGACCTCGCGACCCCCACCGCGTCGCCGCCCCCGTGGCTCGGGCTGCGCTGGCCGGAGACCCTCGCGGTCACGCCCGACGGCGTGCGGCTCAGCCACGGCTCGCGCAACCACTTCTGCCCGTCCTCGCCCGTGTACCGCGAGCGCGCGCTCGGGATCGCCCGGGTGCTCGTCGAGCGGTACGCCGCGCACCCCGCCGTGCGGATGTGGCACATCGGCAACGAGTACGGGCAGGTCTGCTCGTGCGACCTGTGCGCCGCGGGCTTCCGCACGTGGCTCGAGCGGCGGTACGGCACCGTCGCGGAGCTCAACCGCGCGTGGGGCACCACGTTCTGGAGCCAGCGCTACGACGACTGGAGCGAGGTCGTCCCGCCGCGGGCCGCGCCGTACCTGATCAACCCGACGCAGGTGCTCGACCACCGGCGCTTCGCGTCCGACCAGCTCCTCGCGCTCTACACCGAGCAGCGCGACCTCGTCCGGGCCCACGCGCCGCGGACCCCGGTCACGACGAACTTCATGGGCTTCCACCACGCGACCGACTACTGGCGGTGGGCGCCCGAGGTCGACGTGGTGGCCGACGACACCTACGGCGACCCCGCGGACCCCGAGTCGCGCGTGCTGCAGTCGCTCAGCCACGACCTCATGCGCTCGCTGCGCGGCGGGGAGCCGTGGCTGCTCATGGAGCAGGCCGTGAGCGCGGTCAACTGGCGCCCGCACAACCTGCCGAAGTCCCCGGCGCAGGCGCGGCTCGACTCGCTGCGTGCGGTCGCCCGTGGTGCCGACGGGTCCTGCTACTTCCAGTGGCGGGCGTCGACGTTCGGCGCGGAGCGGTTCCACTCGGCGCTCGTGCCGCACGCCGGCCCCGACACGCGCCTGCACCGCGCGGTCCGCGCGCACGGCGCCGAGCTCCGGTCGCTCGCACAGGTCGCCGGCACCCGCGTCGAGGCGCGCACCGCGCTCGTCTTCGACTGGTCGAGCTGGTGGGCGGCCGAGGAGCGCGCTCAGCCCAGCGACCGGCTCCGGGTGCTGCCCCAGGTGCTCGCGTACTACCGGGCCCTGTGGCGCGCGGGCGTCGCGGTCGACGTCGTGCACCCCGGCGGCGACCTGACCGGGTACGACCTCGTCGTCGTCCCCCAGCTCTACCTCGTGGACGACGACGACGCCCGCCACCTGCGCGGCGTCGTCGAGCGGGGCGGGGTGCTCGTGCTCGGACCGTTCTCGGGTGTCGCCGACCGGGACGGGCACGTGCGGACCGGGCGCTTCCCCGTGCCCTTCGCCGACGTCGTCGGCGCCTCGGGCGAGGAGTTCTGCCCACTGCCCGACGACGGCGTGCCGGTGACGTCCCCCGGGCTCGGGGACTTCACCGGGACCGTGTGGGGCGAGCGCCTGCGCCTCGACGGCGGCGAGGCCGTCGCGACGTTCGCGGGCGCCGACCTGGACGGGTGCCCCGCGGTCGTCCGCCACCGGACCGCCGGCACCGTGCGCGCCGGGGAGACCTGGTACGTCGCGACCGTCCCGCCGCGCGCGGTGCTCGACGACGTGCTGACCCGCGCGGCGCGCGCCGCCGGCGTCACGGGCGCCGTCCCCGGTGCGTCGCCCCTGCCCGACGGTGTCGAGGCGGTCCGCCGCGGCGACGTCCTGTTCCTGCTCAACACCTCGCCCGTCGCGCACGAGCTCGCGCTCGACGGGACCCACCACGACCTGCTCTCCGGAACCGACACCACGGGCACGGTCCGCCTCGAAGCCGAGGACGCCGTCGCCCTGATCGAGAGGACCTCATGAAGTTCACCGACGGCTACTGGCAGGTCCTGCCCGGGGTCACGATCCTGCGCCCGCAGGCGGTCGACGACGTCGTCGCCGGCGACGAGAACCTCACCGTCTACGCCGCGACGGGCCCGCTCGAGAAGCGCGGCGACACGCTCAACCGCCCGCTCATCACGGTCTCGTTCGACTCGCCGATGGACGACGTGGTGGGCGTGACGATCGAGCACTTCCAGGGCGGGCTCAACCGGGGCCCCGAGTTCGAGATCGCCCGCTCGGTCGCCGACGTCAAGGTCGCGGGCCCGGACCTCGCGGGCGAGCCCGTCGCGACGTTCCGCTCGGGCGCGCTGACCGCACGCGTGCAGACCGAGGGGGAGTGGGGCGTCGACTTCCTCGCGGGCGGCCGCACGCTGACCACGTCCACCCCGCGGAGCATCGGCGTCATCACCGACGCCGAGGGCCGGCACTTCGTGCGCGAGCAGCTGACGCTCGGCGTCGGCGAGCACGTGTACGGCCTCGGCGAGCGCTTCGGCGCCCTCGTGAAGAACGGCCAGACGGTCGACATCTGGAACGCCGACGGCGGCACCGCGAGCGACCAGGCGTACAAGAACGTGCCGTTCTACCTGACGGACCAGGGCTACGGCGTGCTCGTCGACCAGCCCGAGCGCGTGTCGTTCGAGGTCGGCACCGAGGTCGTCTCGCGCGCGCAGTTCAGCGTCGAGGGCCAGTCGCTGCGCTACTACGTGATCTACGGTCCGACGCCCAAGGACGTGCTGCGCAAGCTCACGGCGCTCACCGGGCGCCCCGCGCGCGTCCCCGAGTGGTCGTACGGGCTGTGGCTGTCGACGTCGTTCACGACCGACTACGACGAGAAGACGGTCACGAGCTTCATCGACGGGATGGCCGAGCGCGACCTGCCGCTGTCGGTGTTCCACTTCGACTGCTTCTGGATGCGCCAGTTCCACTGGTGCGACTTCGTGTGGGACCCGGCGACGTTCCCGGACCCGGAGGCGATGCTCGCGCGCCTCAAGGCCAAGGGCCTCAAGATCTGCGTCTGGATCAACCCGTACATCGCGCAGCGCTCGGAGCTGTTCGCGGAGGGTCGTGAGCGCGGCTACCTCGTGAAGAACCCGGACGGGTCCGTGTGGCAGTGGAACCTGTGGCAGGCGGGCATGGCGCTCGTCGACTTCACGAACCCCGAGGCGACCGCCTGGTACCAGAGCAAGCTGCGCGTGCTGCTCGACCAGGGTGTCGACGCGTTCAAGACGGACTTCGGCGAGCGCATCCCCACGGACGTGGTCTGGCACGACGGCTCCGACCCGGAGGGCATGCACAACTACTACACGCACCTGTACAACAAGGCCGTCTTCGAGCTCCTCGAGGAGGAGAAGGGCGAGGGCGAGGCCGTGCTGTTCGCGCGGTCGGCGACGGTCGGCGGGCAGCAGTTCCCGGTGCACTGGGGCGGGGACTGCGAGTCGACGTTCGTCTCGATGGCCGAGTCGCTGCGCGGCGGGCTCTCGCTCGCGCTCTCGGGCTTCGGGTTCTGGAGCCACGACATCGGCGGCTTCGAGGGCACCCCGGACGCGGCGGTCTTCAAGCGCTGGCTCGCGTTCGGCCTGCTGTCCTCGCACAGCCGCCTGCACGGGTCCGACTCCTACCGCGTCCCGTGGGCGTTCGACGACGAGGCCGTCGACGTGACGCGCCACTTCACGCGGCTCAAGCTCTCGCTCATGCCGTACCTCGCCCGCATCGGCGCCCAGGCGCACGAGGAGGGGGTGCCGGTGATGCGGCCGATGGTGCTCGAGTTCCCGGACGACCGGGGCGCGGCGACCGTCGACACGCAGTACATGCTCGGTGACAGCCTGCTCGTCGCGCCGGTGTTCAACGCGGAGGGCGACGTCGAGGTGTACGTGCCCGAGGGCACGTGGACGCACCTGCTCACCGGCGAGACCGTCACCGGTCCGCGCTGGGTGCGCGAGCGTCACGGCTACGACTCGCTGCCGCTGCTCGTGCGTCCCGGGACCGTGCTGCCGGTCGGCGCGCGCACGGACCGGCCCGACTACGACTACGCCGACCGCGTCACGCTGCGGCTGTTCGAGCTCGCGGACGGCCACCGCTCGGTGACGCACGTCCCCGGCCCCGACGGTGCGCCGGGCGCGACGTTCACGGTGACGCGGGACGGGTCGCGGGTGCAGGTCGAGGCCGCCGGCACGAGCGCGCCGTGGTCCGTCCAGGTGGGCACGGGCGAGCCGGTCGCTGCGGCCCCGGGCGCGACGCGCGTCGACCTGGACGTCTGAGCCGCCTGTGCGGCCGTCCGCAGACTCACCCCGTCGAGACGTTCTCGGCGGGGTGCGGTCCGTGTATCGTATCGATTCGATACGTGTCCGGGTCGCGCGCGCGCCTCACCAGCGCCGCCGCCGCCCCCTCCGCACCACCACCGCACGACCTGCCTCGCAGGTACCTCTCACCCCGAAGGACTCCCGATGACGAGCTCGCGCGCCTCCGGTCGCACGTTCCCCGCCGACTTCCTCTGGGGGAGCGCCACGGCGTCCTACCAGATCGAGGGCGCCGTGACCGAGGACGGCCGCGGGCCGTCGATCTGGGACACGTTCTCCGCCACGCCCGGCAAGACCCTCAACGGGGACACCGGGGCGGTCGCCGCCGACCACTACCACCGGGTCGACGAGGACGTCGCCCTCATGAAGGACCTCGGCCTGCACGCCTACCGGTTCTCGATCGCGTGGCCGCGCGTGCAGCCGACCGGCTCGGGCGCCTTCAACCCGAAGGGCCTCGACTTCTACTCCCGGCTCGTCGACCAGCTGCGCGGTGCCGAGATCGCCCCCGTGGTCACGCTCTACCACTGGGACCTCCCGCAGCCGCTCGAGGACGCGGGCGGCTGGCCGAACCGCGACACGGCGTACCGGTTCGCGGAGTACGCGGGCAAGGTCGCCGAGGTGCTCGGTGACCGCGTCGAGATCTGGACCACGTTCAACGAGCCGTGGTGCTCGGCCTACCTCGGCTACGCGTCCGGCGTGCACGCCCCGGGCCGCAACAGCCACGCCGACTCGCTCGCCGCGGCGCACCACCTCAACCTCGCGCACGGCCTCGGCGGTCGCGCGATCCGCGAGGTCCTCCCCGACGCGAAGCTCTCGATCACGCTCAACCTGCACGTGACGCGGGCCGCGAGCACCGCACCCGAGGACGTCGACGCCAAGCGCCGCATCGACAACCTCGCGAACGAGATCTTCCTGCAGCCGGTGCTCGAGGGCCGGTACCCCGAGGAGCTCATCGCCGACACCGCGTCGGTGACGGACTGGTCGTTCGTGCACGACGGCGACGCGGAGCTCTGCCAGGTCCCGCTCAGCGTCCTCGGCATCAACTACTACTCGACGGGCCTCGTGAAGAAGCGCGAGGGCGAGTACGTCCCCGGCGACGGCACGCCCGGCCCCGACGGCCACAAGTCCTCGCCCGTGAGCGCATGGCCCGCCGCCGACGACGTCGAGTGGCTCCCGCAGCCCGGCCCGTACACGGCGATGGGCTGGAACATCGAGCCCGAGGGCCTCACCGAGCTCCTCGTCGACGTGCACACGCGCTACCCCGACGTGCCGCTCGCAGTCACCGAGAACGGCGCCGCGTTCTACGACACGGTCGCCGAGGACGGTCGCGTCCACGACGTCGACCGCGTCACCTACCTGCACGACCACATCGACGCCGTCGGCGACGCGATCGACAAGGGCGTGGACGTCCGCGGCTACTTCGTGTGGTCGCTCATGGACAACTTCGAGTGGGCGTACGGCTACGACCGCCGCTTCGGCATCGTGCACGTCGACTACGACACGCTCGTGCGCACCCGCAAGGACTCGTCGTACTGGTACGCCGAGCTCGTCCGCACGAACACGATCCCGACGATCGAGTCGGCGGCCGACCTGACCTGACCGCCGCGGGCGGCCGGCTGACGGCCGCTCCCCGGCACCGACGAACGCGCACCGGACCTCACGGCCCGGTGCGCGTTCGTCGTCCACGACCCCGCGCTGCACCCGGCGGTGCGCTCGGCGCGGGGCGACACGACGGCGGCCCTCGACCCGCGAGCGCCTGGTGGGACGCGACCGCCGCGCACGCGCCGCCCCGTGGCGCGCGAGAGGATGGGCACGTGCCGAAGGGACGACGTTCGACGAAGCGCCCGTACGGCGCGCCCGTCGAGCCGCTCGACCTCGACCGCGTCCGGGGCGGGCGCTCGACCGAGTCCGGGCCGGACGGCGAGTGGACCGTGCAGCGCGTCGGGGCCTCCGAGCGCAGCTACCGCTGCCCGGGCTGCGACCAGCTCGTGGGCCCGGGGGTCGCGCACGTCGTCGCGTGGCCGACCGACCACCTGTTCGGTGCGGACGCGGCGCTCGCGGACCGCCGGCACTGGCACGCGTCGTGCTGGTCGGCGCGCACGCGCCGCCGTCCCGGTCGTTAGCCTCGGCGCATGCCGTCCCTCCTGCGGGCCCCGCGCCTCGTCGCGACCGACCTCGACGGCACGCTCCTGCGCAGCGACGGGACGGTCTCGCCGCGCACCCGCGCCGCGCTCGTCGCCGCCGAGCGCGCGGGGATCGAGGTCGTCTTCGTCACGGCACGGCCGCCGCGCTGGCTGCACGACGTGCGCGACGTCGTCGGGCGGCACGGGGTCGCGATCTGCGCGAACGGGGCCGCGGTCCTCGACGTGCGCGCCGACGTCGTGCTCGCCGAGCGGGCGATGGACAGCGGCGTGGTGTCCGCGCTCGTGGCCCGCGTGCGGGACCGGCTCCCCGGCACCCGGTTCGCGGTCGAGCGCCGGGCCGGGATCCTCGCGGAGCAGGGCTTCGTCGGCCCGCACCCCCTCCCGGTCGGCGCCCCGGTGGTCGACGCCCTGGAGACCGCGCTCGACGACGCGACCTACAAGCTCCTCGCGCGCCGCCCCGGCGAGGACCCCGCGGCCTTCCTGCGCGACGTGGCCGCCGTGCTCGGGCCCGACGCCGTGCTCGCCGACTCCGGGGCGGTCGGACTCGCCGAGGTCACCGGGCCGGGCGTCACGAAGGCCTCGACGCTCGCGACGTGGGCTGCCCAGCGCGGGCTCGGGCCCGACGACGTGTGGGCGTTCGGCGACGCCCCGAACGACCTGCCGATGCTCGCGTGGGCGGGCGTGTCGTTCGCCGTCGGCAACGCCCACCCGGACGTCGCGGGCGCCGCGAGCCGCCGGTGCGGGACGAACGACGACGACGGCGTCGCGGAGCAGCTCGAGGGCGCGCTCGGGCTGCTCGAGGACGTCCCGGAGCACGTCCGCCCGGCGCGCTGAGGCCCGGCACGCGCGGCTAGTCTCGGGGGCGATGAGCACCGACGACGCCCCGACCGGCGAACCGACCCCCGTCCGCGCGCTGACCGTCCTACCTGCGCACCGCGAGGACATCGAGCTGCACACCGCCGACGGCCTCACGCTCGTCGGCGAGCTCGCACGCCCGGTCGCCGAGGACGGCAGCCTGCCGGCCCCGGCCGCGACCCTCGTGACGCTGCACCCGCTGCCGACGCACGGCGGGTACATGGACTCCCACGTGCTGCGCAAGGCGTCGTGGCGGCTGCCCGCGATGGCCGGCGTCGCGGTGCTCCGGTTCAACACGCGCGGCACGAGCAGCCCGCGCGGGACGAGCCAGGGGGCGTTCGACGGCGGCGTCGGCGAGCGGCTCGACGTGCACGCCGCGATCGAGTACGCCGAGTTCCACGACCTGCCGAACCGCTGGCTCGTCGGCTGGTCCTTCGGCACCGAGCTCGCGCTCATGCACGGCAGGGACCCGTCGATCGAGGGCGCGATCCTGCTCTCGCCGCCCCTGCACCGAGCGACGGACGCCGACCTCGACGCGTGGGACGCGTTCGGCAAGCCGCTCGTCGTGCTCGTCCCCGAGCTCGACGACTACCTCCGCCCGCCCGAGGCCCGCGAGCGGTTCGCGCGCGTCCGGCACGCCGAGGTCATCGGGGTGGACGGCGCGAAGCACCTGTGGGTCGGCGAGCCGGCCGTGCGGCGCGTGCTCGACGAGATCGTCGGCCACGTGCTGCCGGGCGCCCCCGTCCCGCTGCCGACCACCTGGGCCGGGGAGAGCACCACCGCCGACGTCCAGGAGCCCGCATGAGCACCGCACCCGACCCCGCCGACCTGGTACTGCCGGTCCGTACCTACGCCGACGGCACCGGACGCGCGCACCACCACGCCGCGCTGCCCGTCGTCCTCCTGCACGCCTTCCCGTTCGACGCCCGGATGTGGGACGCCGTCGCCGCGGCGCTCCCGGCCGACCGCCCGGTGCTCGCGCTCGACCTGCCGGGTCACGGCGCCGCGGCCGGGCTGACGCCCGCGGAGCCCTCGCTCGAGGCCGTGGCGGACGCCGTCGCGGCGTCGCTGTCCGAGGTCGGTGTCGAGCGCGCGGTCGTCGCGGGGCTCTCGATGGGCGGGTACGTCGCGCTGGCCCTCCTGGAGCGGCACCCCGGGCTCGTCGCAGGACTCGGGCTGCTCGACACGCGCGCGACCGCGGACGCCGACGAGGCGCGCGCGAACCGGCTGCGGGTCGCGGCCGCCGTCGAGGAGTCCGCGGCCGTCGACGAGGTGCGCCCGATGGCGCGCGCGGTGCTCGGCGCCACGACGCTCGCCGGCCGCCCCGAGGTCGTCGACCAGGTCGCGGTGTGGGTCGGCGAGCAGCCGCCCGCCGGGGTCGCGTGGTCGCAGCGCGCGATGGCCGCCCGGCCCGAGCGCACCGCGGCGCTGGCCGCGTACGCCGGCCCGGTGCTGCTGCTCGTCGGCGAGGAGGACACGATCACTCCCCTCGCGGACGCCGAGCGGATGCGGACCGCCGCGCCGCACGCGGAGCTCGTCGTGGTGCCCGGCGCGGGCCACCTGAGCGCGGTCGAGCAGCCCGGGCCGGTCGCGATCGCGCTCGAGCGCCTCGCCGGCCGGGCCGACGCCGCGGGGGAGGGCGACCGCGAGCGGTGATCGCCCGGTCGGTGAGCCGCACGGGTCGGGGTCCCAGCCTCGCGGGATCTTGACCTCGCAGGATCCCGACCGTTCGGGATCCTGACCTCTCAAAATCCTGACCTCCCGGACCTCCCGGACCTCCCGGACCTCCCGGACCTCCCGGACCTCCCGGACCTCCCGGACCTCCCGGACCTCGCGGACCTCGGACCTCGCGAACTTCGCGGACCGCGCCGACCTCACGGCCTCGGGCCGCGTGCACCGGTCGTGCAGCGACCCGGCCGGGGCGACGGCCCGGCCGGCGTCGAGCGCGGTCGGGGTCAGGCCACGCCCACCCTCAGGCGGCGTCAGCGCCCCAGCGCGCGGGCTAGCGCGTCGGGCAGGTCGAGGGACTCCCCGTCCTTGCCGCCCGCGCCGATGACGAGCGGCGGGTCCTGCGGTGTCAGCGTCGTGCCGCGCAGCTGGGCCCGCAGGCTCGTCGGGACGCCCAGGACGTAGTACTCACCGTCGGTGCCGACGGCGACCTTCTCGTCGCGGCGCAGGTACCAACCCGTGTGCGGGGTCCGGTACCGGTGCCGACCGTCGTAGCTGTGCGCCCGCAGCGGCACGGGGGCGACGCCGCGCGCCCGTGCGGTCTCGACGAACTCAGCGAGGAGCGCGCGGGCCCGCGTCGACTCCGCGAGCCGCCGCCGTTCGAGGGCCTCGGCGTGCACGGCGGCGGCCTCCCGGCGCTGCGTGCGCCAGTCGTCGCCCGTGGATGCGCTCACTCGCGGGTCCGCGCGCGACTCACCGGCGGGCCTTCGACGGGCGCGGGGTCGACGACCGGGCGTCGCCGCCGGTCGCGGTCCGGTCCGCCGCGGGCTCCGCGTCGTCGTCCTGGGTCGCGCCCTCGGTCCGCGCGTCCTGCCCGGCGGGCTCCTGCTCTGCCGCGGGCTCCTGCCCGGCGGCCGGCTCCTGCTCTGCCGCGGGCTCCTGCTCGGCCGCCAGCTCCTGCACCGCCGGGGCCGCGCCGGTCTCGGCGTCCGACGTCCCGTCGCGCGCGTCGTCCACGTCGCGCGCGTCCTCGTCCGCGTCGGCCTGCACCTCGGTCGCGGCGGCGTCGTCGCGTGCGTCCCCGTCCTGGGCCTCGTCGTCCCGCGTCTCGACCTGCTCGCCACCGGGCGCGCCGTCCGACGCCGTCGTCCCCGCCTCGCGCGCGTCGACCTCCGCCGTCGCGTCGTCGCGCGCACCCTCGGGAGCCGCGTCGTCGCGCGCACCGTCGGGAGCCGCGTCGTCGCGCGCACCGTCGGGCGCGGCCGGGTCGGCGACGTCGTCCGCGGAGCCCGCCGAGCCGACCTGCGGGGCGGCGCTGTCCGGTCGCGTGGGCCGGTCGGCCTCGCCCGACGCGGCGGCGGGCGTGCTCGAGCGGCCGGGGAGCTCCGCCTGGCGCGCCGACGAGGGCTCAGCTTCGTCGTCACCGGCGGAGGGCACCGAGGAGATCGCCGCCGCGCGCGCCCGTCCGGCCGCCGAGACGGGGGAGGGGCGCTTGCCGGCGGGGCGGCCCTGGGGGCGGTTCGCGGGGCGCGCGGGGGTGCGCGGAGCGGGCTCCGGCTCGCTGCTCGCGACCGGCTCCGGCGCCGCTGCGGCGAGCTTGGCCTCGGCCTGCTCCGCGCGCTCGAGCGTCGTCCGGCTCGGGACGGGGTCGTTGCCGAGCAGGTTGCGCAGCTCGTCGAGGTAGGACGTGATCGACTCGCGCTGGCGGTTGAGCTCCTCGACCTGCCGCTGCGCGGTCGTCCGCTCGCGCTCGGACTCGGTGAGCGCGTCCGACAGGGACTTCTCGGCGTACTCGCGCGCCTCGGCGACGACCCGGTCGGCCGTGCGGCGGGCGTCGGACAGCAGCTCCTTGGCGTGGGCCTCGGAGTCGACCCGGACCCGCTCCGCCTGCTCGAGCGCCTGCGCGACCCGCACCTCGGCGTCGGCGGCGTGCGCCTCGGCGTCCCGGACGAGCCGCTCGGTCTCCGCGCGCGCCGTCTCGTGCCGCGCGGCGTCCGCGTGCTCGGCCTCCTCGTGCCGCGCGGCGATCGACAGCTCGGCGTCGGCGAGCGCCTGCTCGGCACGCTGGAGCATCTCCTCGGCCTGCGCCCGCGCAGCCGCGACGATCTCGGCTCCGGTCCGGCGCGCGTCCGTGAGCGCACGCTCGACCTCGACCCGGGCGGCCTCGCGCTGCTCCGCGAGCTCACGCTCGGTGCGGTCACGCAGCTCGGTCGTCTCGCGGTCCGTGGCGTCCCGGAGCTCGTCCGTCTCACGCTCGACGGAGGACCGCAGGTGCACGGTCTCGTGCACCGTCCGCTCACGCAGCTCGGTCGTCTCGCGCTCCGCCTGCGCGCGGATCTCGGCGGCGTAGTGCTCGGCCTCGAGCCGCAGCGCCGAGATCGACTGCTCGGCCTCGGCCCGCAGGGCGGCGATCTCGTCGCCCACGGCCGCCCGCAGCTCGCCCGTCTCGCGCTCCGCGCTCGCCCGCACCGACCCCGCGTACTGCTCGGCCTCGCCGCGCAGCCCCGCGACCTCGGCGGCGACCTGGTGCTCGAGCGCCGCGGCCTCCCGCTCGGCACGGGCGCGCACGCCGTCGGCGTACTCCTGCGCCTCGGCGCGGAGCGACGTCGACTCCGCCGCGATCTGCTGCCGGGCCTCGGCGACCTCGGTCGCGACGACGGACCGCTGCATCGCGGCGTAGCGCTCGGCCTCGGCGCGCAGCCCCGCGAGCTCGCCCTCGACCCGCTGGCGCAGCGCGGTGGTCTCGGCGTCCGCGCTCTGGCGGAGGTCCTGCGCGTAGCGCTCGGCCTCCTCGCGCTGCGCGGTGGTCTCCGCCTCGGTCGTCGACCGCAGCTCGCTCGCCGCCCGCTCGGTCGAGATGCGCAGCTCGGTCGCCTCGCGCTCGACCGTCGCCCGGAGCGTCCCGAGCTCCCGCTCGAGGGACGTGCGGCGCTCGCTCTCCTCGGTGTTGAGCGCGGAGTGGATGCGGGCGGCCTCGCGCTCCGCGGACCCGAGGAGCTCCTCGGCCCGGCGCTGCGCGGCCACCACGGTGCTCTCGGCCTCGGTGCCCGCGGTCGTCCGCAGCTCCTCGGCCTCGCGCCGCGCCGTCGCGAGCATCTCGCCGACCTCGTTCTCGGCGCGCGAGCGGAGCTGGCCGGCCGCGAGCTTGGCGCGCGCGAGGGCGTCGGACGCCTGCGCGTTCGCCTGCTGCACGACGTCGGACGACTGCTCCTCGGCGGAGCGCAGGAGCTGCTCGATGCGCGAGCCCAGACCGGAGTACGTCGGACGCTCGGCCTCGCGCAGGTGCCGCTGCGCCTCGGAGAGCTCGCCGGCCATCTGCATCGCCCTGCCGTCGAGCTGCTCGACCTGGTCGCGGGCCTCGCTGAGCGCCTGCTCGAGCGCCTTGATCCTCGCGTCGACGGGTCCTCGGTCGTACCCGCGGAAGTTGACGACGGGGAAGGGCGAACGGTCCTCGGGCACGGGATCCTCCTGGGCGCGTCGGCGCCGGTCCGCGGGCGCCTCGATCGAGGCGCGGGGCAAGTCGGCCGGTAGTCCTCGGGCAGGATATCGGTCCTCGTGAGAGGGCCGAACCGTGCCCCGACCAGCATGTCGCACACCCGCCCGTTCTGCCCCGGCCGAGGGTTCCGCCTATCCTGGGTCGTCACGTTCGAGAGGACCCCGCGTGCTCCAGAGACTCATCGCCGCCGTTCTCGGCGTGCTCGGCCTCGTGGTCGGCGGGCTCGGCGTCGCCTCGGCGACCGCCTGGCGCGCCGACGACGTGCTCGTCGCCGACGCCCGTACCTCGGGCGACACCCGGATCGTCACGACCGACGCCGGGGTGCTCGAGCTCGCCGGTGACCCGGTCACCGTCCGCGTCACCGCCGCCGACGACTCCCCGGTCGTCCTCGCCGTCGGTCGCGACACGGACGTCGCCGCCTGGGTCGGCGAGGACGCGCACGTGCGCGTCACGGGCCTGTCCGGCTGGCACGAGCTGCGCACGACCGCGGTCGAGCCCGAGCCCGCACCGTCGGCCGAGGGCACCGCCCCGGCCGACGAGGCCGCTGCTCCCGCGGACCCTGCCGCCGACCCGGCCGCCGACCCCGCCGCCGCGGAGGCTGCCGACGCGCCGCCCGCGATCCCGAACCCCGCGGGTTCCGACCTCTGGGTCCTCGAGGAGAGCGGCGTCGGCAGCGCCACGCTCACGTGGCCCGCTCAGCCGGGCCGCTGGAGCCTGGTCGCCGTGAGCCTGGGCGAGGCGGCACCCGTCGTCGAGCTGAGCTGGCCCCGGACCGTCACGACGCCGTGGCTCTGGCCGTGCGTCGCCGTGGGCGCCCTGCTGCTGCTCACGGCCCTCGCGCTCGCGGTGCGGCTGTGGCTGCGCGCGCGCCGCGGCGAGGACACGTCCGCGTGGCACCCCGTCGGCACCGGCCCGGTCCCCGTGGTCGCAGGTGCGGGCGCAGTCGCAGGCGCTGGTGCAGGCGTCGGCACCGCCGCAGTCGGCACCGACACGGGCGAGACGGTCGTGCTCACGCGCCGGCAGATGCGCGACGCCGGGCTGACGGGGGAGACCCGGTCCCGCCGCCGCGAGCGTGCGGGCCGAGCAGCGACCGGCGAGCAGCAGGCGCTGCCCGCCGACGCACCGGCCCGGGTCGCCCGGGGCACGTCGCCCACCGAGACCGCACCGCCGACCGACGCGCCGGTGCCGCGCTGGGCGGCTGCCGCTGCCGCCGTCCCCACCACGACCCGGACGGCCCCGCCCACGGAGGACGCCCGTCCGCCGTGGGGACGCGCCGTGCCCGGTGCGGCGCCGCGCCCGTCGGCGGACGACCCGGCTCCCGGTGCCTCTCGCCCTGCCGCAGCCGCACCCGCCTCGACGGGTCCGTCCGACCGGCCGTCGGGCGCGCCCGCTCCCGCGC
>NZ_JBFTER010000008.1:0-81363 GCF_047229345.1 Cellulomonas jepli
GCCGGCACCCCGGTCGTGCGGACGGCGGCCGGCTCCGGCGGGCTGCCCGGCCGGCTGTCGGACACCGGCGCCGACGTCGGGCTCGCGCTGCTGGTCGGTCTCGGCCTGCTGGGCACGGGCGCCGGCGTGCTGACGGTGCGGCGCCGGCTGCGGCCCGGCGCCCCGACGGTGGACTGACACCGACCACCGGGCACCCCGGGACGGCTCGGATCACGGCCCGGCACCTCGCAGAGGTGCCGGGCCGCGACGCGCCGGCGGTCCTGCCGCAGCCGGCCGGTCCGGGCCGGCGACGTTCGACCCGTCGTCCCCGGGGGTGCTCGTGGTCGGGACCAGGCTCGTGCCCGGAGCGGTCGCCGTCCTGCTGCACCGTGCCGACGCGCTGCGCCGCGGGGTGCCTCCCGGTGCTCCCGGGCCGCCACCGGACGCCGCGAGCGTGCCGTCCTCGCGCTGCTGAGGTGCCGATCCGCCCCGACAGGGCCAGGATCGGAGCAGGCACGAGGAGGTGTTCTGCATGGGGGTCCCCCGTGGACGTCGGTACGTGGTGCTCGCTGCGGCCCTCGTGGCGCTCCTCGCCCTCGCCGGGTGCGGCGTCACGCGCGGTGACGAGGGGGGCGAGAACCGCCGGCTGCGGATGATGATCCCCAACTCCCCGGGCGGCGGGTACGACCAGACCGGGCGCGCGGCGACCCGGGTCATGGAGTCCGAGGACCTGACCGGCCGGTTCGAGGTCAGCAACGTCATCGGGGCCAGCGGGACGGTCGCGATGCAGCGGCTCGTGAACGAGCGCGGCGCCGAGGACCTGCTCATGACGATGGGGCTCGGCGTCGTCGGGGCGACGTACACCAACGGGTCGGACGCGCGCGTGAGCGGGGCGACGCCGATCGCGCAGCTCATCGAGGAGCAGGAGGGCCTGCTCGTGCCGGCCGACTCGCCGTTCGAGACCGTCGACGACCTCGTCGAGGCGTGGCGCGCGGACCCGGCGAGCATCCGGGTCGGCGGCGGGTCGAGCCCCGGCGGGCCGGACCACCTGTTCCCGATGCAGCTCGCGCAGGCGGTCGGCGTCGACCCGACGGAGGTCAACTACATCGTGTACGACGGCGGCGGACCCCTCACCACGGCCCTCCTCGGGGCCAAGATCGACGTCGGCACGTCGGGTCTCGGGGAGTTCGAGGGGCAGCTCGCCGACGGGTCGCTGCGGGTGCTCGCCGTCTCGGGCGAGGAGCGGCTCGACGCGGTCGACGCGCCGACGCTCGTCGAGTCCGGCATCGACCTCGTGTTCACCAACTGGCGCGGGGTGCTCGCGCCCCCGGGCATCTCCGACGCGGTCCGCGACCAGCACGTCGCGCTGCTCGAGGAGATGCACGGCAGCGACGCGTGGCAGGAGGCGCTCGAGACCAACGGCTGGGTCGACGCGTTCCGGACGGGCGACGACTTCGAGGAGTTCCTGGTCGAGCAGGACGACCGCGTCTCGAGCACGCTCGACGAGCTGGGGCTGCTGTGAGCGGCGACGGCGGCGCGATGCCGGGGGGTGAGGTCCGGGCGACGCAGCACGCGGACGCCCACGCCGGACCGGACGCCCACGCCGACCTCGGGCCCGACCGCGCGCAGTACGGGCTCGCGGCGGCGCTCGCGGTGGTCGGCGTGTGGACCGTGATCGACTCCGCGGGCATGCGCCCCGGGTTCGCCGACCAGGCCGTGCCGCCCGGTGCGTTCGGGTGGGTCATCGGCATGTCGCTCGTCGTGCTCGCGGTGATCCTGGCCGTGGCGACCGCGCGCGGCGACCGGCCCGAGGCCGAGTCCGGCGAGGACGTCGACCTCGACCAGAGCACCGACTGGCGGACCCTCTCCGGGCTCGCCGGGGTGTTCGTGGCCACCGTCGCGCTGATCGACTGGCTCGGCTGGGCGATCGTCGGCGCGCTGCTGTTCGCGGGCGCCGCGACCGTGCTCGGCAACCGGCACTGGGTGCGCAACCTCCTGATCGGCGCGGTGCTGTCGGTCGCGTCCTGGTACGGGTTCTACGTCGGGCTCGGCATCCCGATCCCGGCGGGCGTGCTGGACGGCGTCCTGTGACGCGCGCCCGCGGCCGGCGGAGCCCGGTGACGGACGGAGCCCGCTGATGGACGCGCTGCTCACCGGCCTGGAGATGGCCCTCCAGCCCGAGAACCTCCTCTACGCCGTCGTCGGCGTGCTGCTCGGCACCGCGGTCGGGGTGCTGCCCGGCATCGGCCCGGCGATGACCGTCGCGCTGCTGCTGCCCGTGACGTACAACGTGTCGCCGAGCGCGGCTCTCATCATGTTCGCCGGCATCTACTACGGCGGCATGTACGGCGGCTCGACGACGTCGATCCTGCTCAACACGCCCGGGGAGTCGTCGTCGGTCATCACCGCGCTCGAGGGCAACAAGATGGCCAAGACGGGACGCGCGGCGCAGGCGCTCGCGACCGCGGCGATCGGGTCGTTCGTCGCGGGCACGATCAGCACGATGCTGCTCGTCGCGATCGCCCCGACCGTCGCGGAGTGGGTCGTCGTCCTCGGGGCGCCGTCGTACTTCGCGATGATGCTGCTCGCGCTCGTGGCGGTCACGTCGGTGCTGGGCAGCTCGAAGCTGCGGGGCTTCATCGCGCTCGCGCTCGGCCTGTGCATCGGGCTCGTCGGCACGACGACGGGCCAGGCGCGGCTGACGTTCGACAACCCGCTGCTCGCGGACGGCATCGACATCGTGGTCGTCGCCGTCGCGATCTTCGCCGTCGGGGAGGCCCTGTGGGTCGCCGCGCACCTGCGCCGCCGGCCGCTCGAGGTGATCCCCGTCGGGCGCCCGTGGATGGACCGCGAGGACTGGCGCCGGTCGTGGAAGCCGTGGCTGCGCGGGACGGCGTACGGGTTCCCGTTCGGCGCGCTGCCCGCGGGCGGCGCGGAGATGCCGACGTTCCTCTCGTACATCACCGAGCGGCGGCTCGCGGGCAAGCACCGCGCCGAGTTCGGCAAGGGCGCGATCGAGGGCGTCGCCGGGCCCGAGGCGGCGAACAACGCGTCGGCCGCGGGCACGCTCGTCCCGCTCCTCGCGATCGGCCTGCCGACGACGGCGACCGCGGCGGTGATCCTCGCCGCGATGCAGAGCTACGGCCTGCAGCCCGGCCCGCAGCTCTTCGAGGCGGAGCCCGAGCTCGTCTGGACGCTGCTCGCCAGCCTGTTCGTCGCGAACACGCTGCTGCTCGTCATCAACCTGCCGATGGCGCCGCTGTGGGCCCGGCTCCTGCGCCTGCCGCGGCCGTACCTGTACGCGGGCATCCTGTTCTTCGCGGTGCTCGGCGCGTACAGCGTGAACTTCCAGTGGTTCGACGTCGCGCTGCTCGGCCTGTTCGGGGCGCTCGGGTTCGCGATGCGGCGCTTCGGGCTGCCCGTGCTCCCGCTCATCGTCGGCGTGATCCTCGGGCCGCGGCTCGAGGAGCAGCTCGCGCAGGCGCTGCAGCTCTCGGGCGGGGACGTCTCGGCGCTGTGGAGCGAACCCGTCGCGATCCTCGTCTACGTGGTGATCGCGGCGCTGCTGCTCGGACCGCTCGTCCTGCGGCTGATCCCCGGCCGGCAGGCTCCCGAGCGGCTGGAGGACGAGGTCGAGGCACTCGAGGAAGAGGTGAGGTCATGACCGTCGTCGTGGGCTGGACGGCCGACGCCCGGGGGCGTGCGGCGCTCGAACGCGGCGCGCACGAGGCGCGGGTGCACGGCGAGCCGCTGCTCGTCGTCAACGCGACGACCGGGACGTCGACCGTCGACGACCGGTTCGCGGGGGAGTCGGACGTCGCGGGGGTGCACGCGCTGATCGAGTCGCTCGGCATCGAGGCGGAGGTGCGCCAGCCCGTCGTGCGGGACGTGACCGATGCGCTGCTGGACATCGCCGAGGAGGTCGACGCGTCGGTGCTCGTCATCGGCATCCGGCACCGCTCGCCCGTGGGGAAGCTGCTCATGGGGTCGACCGCGCAGAAGATCCTGCTCGACGCGCGCTGCGCGGTGCTCGCGGTGAAGGCGGACGGCGCGCCGGGGCGGTGACCAGCACGGGTGTCGCCAGGTCGGTCCGTTGTCACCGAACGCGCACCTCGCAAAATGTCACCGTACAGTTACTTGTGAGCGCTTGTGGGCGAGAGTAATCGTACTTGCACATGTACTGATGTCACCGTACGATGACAAGATGCGCATCCACACCGCCGCTCAGTTGGGTGCCGCTGTCCGGGCGCGGCGGAACGCGGACGGGCTCACGCAGGCGGCGCTCGCTTCGCGAGCGGGTATCTCTCGCCGGACGCTCATCGCCATCGAGCAGGGGCACCCGGCTGGCGAGATCGGCCGGGTGCTCGATGTCCTTCACGCCCTCGGCCTCGACATCGAGCTTGCGCCGGCCCCCTCCGGGCGCGACGGCGACGAGACCGATCTGCTCGACGTCGCAGGACAAGGTCTGTGACGACCCGGGTCCTGCACGTCCTCCTCCACGGCAGCCATGCCGGCGACGTGACGCAGGATGGCGGAGGCAACCACACCTTCCGCTACCGGGACGAGTACACGGCAGACCCGGCTGCGACACCGCTGTCGTTGTCCATGCCTCTGGGGGGCGTCACTTACCGGAAGCGGACGGTCGACGCCTTCATGAACGGGCTCCTCCCGGACAACGACGCCGTCCGTGAGCGCTGGGCGCGCGACCTGGATGCGAAGTCGACGAACGCATTCTCCCTGCTCGCGCGGATGGGCCTCGACTGCGCGGGCGCCGTCCAGTTCACCGAGCTGGAGCCGGCGGAAGCCCTGGCGCGCGACGGCGAGCTCGTTCCCCTGACCGAGGCCGACATCGCCGCTCGGCTCCGACGGCTGCGAGGTGACCAGAGCAGCTGGGTCGTCTCGGGCGAGCGGTGGTCGTTGTCGGGCGCGAACTCGAAGTTCACGTTGGCGCGCGGCGTCGACGGCCGGTGGAACGAGGCGCTCGGTGCTGCGCCATCGACGCACATCGTCAAACCCGGCCTCACCGAGTACAGGGCGCAGGCTCTGAACGAGTACCTGTGCCTGGCGGCGTGCGCTGCTCTTGGGGTCCGCGCGGCCCGCACCGAGTTCCAGGTGTTCGCGGAGGAGCCGGCCGTCGTCGTCACCCGGTACGACCGCGCTCGCGGTCCTGAGGGGGCGGTGCGGCGGCTGCACCAGGAGGACATGTGTCAGGCGCTGTCCGTCCCGCCGACGCGGAAGTACGAGACCTCCCGGGGACCCACCGCGCAGATGATCCTGCGGCTCCTGCGCGACAACCGGGCGCCGGACGAGGACCTGTACCGCTTCGTCGACGCGCTGGTCCTCAACTACCTGCTCGGGGCGCCAGACGCGCACGCGAAGAACTACTCCGTCCTGCTGCAGGGCCGGCAGGTCCGGCTGGCGCCGATGTACGACGTCGCCTCGGCGCTGCCGTACGAGGCGGAGCGCCGGGACCACGAGCTGGACAAGGCGGCGATGGCAGTCAACGGCGAGAAGCGGTTCGGGTACGTCACCGGGCACGACTGGGCGGCGTTCGCCCGAGGTAACGCGCTGGACGCGGGTCGGGTGGTCGACCGTGTCCGCGACCTGGCGGAACGACTCCCGGACGCGCTGGCGACGGTGGCTGCGCCGCACCCGGGCGACCTGGCGAACCGGCTGGTGCCCCGCGTCGCCGCGTACTGCACGAACGCCGTCCGGTCCCTGCGTCGGGGCGGCGCCTACGACTGAGGTGGCCGGCTGACCCGCACATCCATGCCACTCGGTCGGGTTCTCCCGACGGCTGTGAAACGTTTAGATCTTGCGCGACTGGAAAGCGTTCTCCTAGTCTGCGGAAACCGCTTCCCGAGGCCGCGGGCGGAAGGTCCGTCCGGCCTGCGCCAGCCCGGGAGGCCGGCAGTCCCACATGCAGCGGGACGACAGCGCACGCCGACCTGACAGTCCCACAAGCAGCGGGACCACAGCACACGCCGACCCGCCACGGAGCGGCGTCCATGCCGGAGAGGGCCACCCGCGGACCGACAGCGTTCACGCCGGGAGCACCACGGCACAGCACCACAGCAACGCCCCGAGTTCAAAGACGAAGGAGAGGCAACGATGAGAGCAGCACGAGCACGACGTCCCCTGGCAGCAGGAGCCACGCTCGCCCTGGCGGCGACGATGGGCCTGACCGCCCTGGCGACGTCGGGAGCGCAGGCCGCGGTCTCGGGCACCGCCAACGGCTTCGCGGCCGGCACCACGGGCGGTGCCGGCGGCCAGACCGTGCGGGCCACGACGGGTACCGCGATCCACGCCGCGCTCTGCGCCCGCGCCAGCAAGTCGACCCCGATCGTCATCGAGGTCGAGGGCACGATCAACCACGGCAACACGTCGCAGGTCTCCGGCGCCGGCTGCAGCACCGCGGCGGGCGTGATCGAGCTCAAGGGCATCAGCAACGTCTCGATCGTCGGCGTCGGCAGCGGCGCGACGTTCGACCAGCTCGGCATCCACATCCGTGACTCGAGCAACATCATCATCCAGAACGTCACGGTCAAGAACGTCAAGAAGTCGGGCTCGCCCACGTCGAACGGCGGCGACGCGATCGGCATGGAGAGCACGGTCCGCAACGTCTGGGTCGACCACGTGACGCTCGAGGCGTCGGGCGGCGAGTCCGCCGGCTACGACGGCCTCTTCGACCTCAAGAACGACGTCGAGAACGTGACGCTCTCCTACGCGATCCTGCGGAACTCGGGCCGCGGCGGGCTCATCGGCTCGAGCGAGTCCGACACGGGCAGCGGCAACATCACGTTCCACCACAACCTGTACTCGAACATCGACTCGCGCACCCCGCTGCTGCGTGGCGGCGTCGCGCACATCTACAACAACCACTACGTGCAGCTGCACGAGTCGGGGATCAACTCGCGCGCCGGCGCCAAGGCCAAGGTCGAGAACAACTACTTCGAGGACTCGAAGGACGTGCTCGGCACGTTCTACACGGACCAGGCCGGCACCTGGCAGACCGCCGGCAACATCCTCGACAACGTCACGTGGTCGAGCAAGGGCGGGGACACGAACCCGGCCGGCCCGGGCATGGCGTCGACGACGACGGTCAGCGTCCCGTACTCCTACCGCCTCGACGGTGCGAGCTGCGTCCCGGCGATCGTGAGCCAGACCGCCGGCGCCAACAAGGGCCTGCGCGTGTCGGACGGCTCGTGCACCCCGACCAACCCGACGCCGAACCCGACCTCGACGGCCACGCCGACGTCCAACCCGACGCCGACGGCCACGAGCAACCCGACCCCGACCCCGACGTCGGGCACGCCGACCGGCACCAACCTCAGCATCGGGGCGGGCGCGGACGGGTCGAGCAAGGCGAGCGGCACCAGCTACGGCAACGTGATCGACGGCAGCACGAGCACCTACTGGTCCCCGAGCGGCTCGACCGGGAAGATCTCGGTCAAGTGGGGCTCTGCGAAGTCGGTGTCGAAGGTCAACATCGTCAGCGCCTCCGGCGGCGGCACGATCGGCTCGTGGCGCATCCTGAACGGCGACTCGGGCGCGGTCCTGGCGACCGGCAGCGGCACCGGGGTCGTCTCGTTCTCCTCGACGTCGCTCAAGAAGGTGACGCTCGAGATCACGTCCGCCTCGGGAACCCCGCGCATCGCGGAGCTCGAGACGTACGCGGGCTAGTCCCGTAGCGATCGGCTGTGGGTGGTGCCCTTCCCCCGGGGCGCCACCCACAGCCGTGTCCTGCGCCGTCCTCGCCGGCCGTGCCTCCTCGTCACGTCGGCCGCCTCACCTCCAGGGTCGCGCTGGTCACGGCGGTCACCTCACCCCCGGGGTCACGCCGATCGCGTCGGCCCCTCTGGCACCCTGGGCGCATGACCCGTCCCGCCTCGGCCGCCGCGACCGTGCGCCGCGCCGGCGCCGCCGTCCTGCCCGCGCTGCTCGCGCTGCTGACCCTGGTCGCCGGCGCCGGGCGGGCCGCGGCCGAGCCGCCGCAGGACCTGCGCGACGAGGTCACGGACCAGGCGGGCGTCCTCGGGGCCGGTGCCGACGACGTCGCGGCCGCGCTCGACGGGCTCGCCGACGCGACGCCGTACCAGCTGTTCGTCGTCTACGTCGCGACGTTCGACGGCCTCGACGCCGCCGACTGGGCGGACCGGACCGCAGCTCTCTCGGACCTCGGGCGCGACGACATCCTGCTCGCGGTCGCCGTCGACGACCGGCGGTACCAGGTGTCCGTGGACGAGGCGATCGCCCTGACCGACGACGACCTGCGCGTCGTCGAGACCGAGTACGTCGAGCCCGCGCTGCGCGACGACGACTGGGCCGGTGCGGCGGTCGCGGCAGCCGAGGGGTACGCGGCGGTGGCCGGCGACGGTGGCCCGGGCGGTGCGTCGGGCTCCGGCGGCTCCGGTGCGGCCCCGTGGCTCGTCGGCCTCGGCGTCCTCGGCGCCGTCGGGGTGGGTGGCGCGCTCGTGCGGCGGCGGCGCGCCGCGACGGCCGGGCCCGCGACCGTGCCGCTCCGCGAACTCGAGCAGCGTGCGGGCGCGGCGCTCGTCGCGGTCGACGAGGCGGTGCAGTCCTCGACGCAGGAGCTCGGCTTCGCGCAGGCCCAGTTCGGCACGGCGGCGACGCGCGTCTTCGAGGACGTCCTCGCCGAGGCCCGGTCGACCCTCGCGGCGGCCTTCGCCGTCCGGCAGCGGCTCGACGACGACGAGCGGGAGTCGCGCGACGAGCGCCGCGCGCTGCTCACCCAGGTCCTCGACCTGTGCGCCCAGGCCGACGCCGCGCTCGACGGCCAGAAGCAGGCGTTCGGCGCGCTCCGGGACCTGCACGCGCGGGCGCCCCAGGTGCTGACCGACCTCGGCCTGCGCACCGAGGAGGTGGCCGGGCGGCTGCCCGCGGCCCGCGCCGCGCTCGACGCGCTCGGCGCCACGTACGCGCCCGCCGCGCTCGCGTCCGTGGCCGGTCACGTGGACCGTGCGGCCGCGCTGCTCGACCGCACGCGGACCGTCGTCGCCGCGGGCACCGCCGCCCTCGACACCGATCGGGGCTCGGCCGTCGAGCTCGCGCGGACCGCCGAGGGCTGCCTCGGGCAGGCCGTGGCGCTGCTCGACGCCGTGGGCCGGGCCGGCGACGACCTCGCGGCGGCGCCCGCCCGCATCGACGCCGCGTCGGCCTCGCTCGCCGCGGACGTCGACGCCGCCGCCCGGCTGGCACCCGACGACGACGCCGTCACCGCCGCGGTCTACGCCGCACGCGCCGCCCGGTCCGCGGCGGCTGACCCGCGGGCGTCCGCCGACCCTCTCGCGACGCTCGCCGCCCTGACCACCGCCGAGGAGCACCTCGACGGGCTGCTCGCGCCGCTGCGCGCCGAGGAGGAGAACCGCGCGCGGGCTCGTGCCCGGCTCGCCGCCGCGCTCGCATCCGTGCGCGCGGAGATCGGCTCGGTCGCGGAGGTCATCCGCCTCGACGCCGCCGTCGTCAGCGCGGCGCCGAGGACCAGGCTCGCCGAGGCGCAGCGGCTCGCCGGTGAGGCGGAGGCGCTCGCGGACACCGACCCGGTCGCGGCGCTCGCGCACACCCAGCACGCGGCCCGGCTGCTCGCGGAGGCGCGGACCCTGGCCGGCACGGAGGCCGCGGTCGCGCGCGCCGCCGCCCGGCCGGACCCCGGCCCGAGCTGGTCGACGGGCGGGTCCTGGAGCTCGTCGTCGTCCTCCGGCGGCGGGTGGCTCGGCGGCTGGGGTGGCTCGGGTGGCTCGTCCTCCGGTGGGGGCTGGAGCGGCGGGTCCTCGCGCCGGAGCTCGTCGAGCTCGCGCCGGTCGTCGTCCTCGAGCTCGCGCAGGTCGAGCTCGTCGTCGCGTCGGAGCTCGAGCTCGGGGCGCAGCAGCGGGCGACGCGGCGGCGGCGGGCGGTTCTGACCGTCGTCGGCCGCGCCACGGACCTCGCCGCCCCGCACGTCGCGTGGTCGCGGGCAGCCGGGCCGCGCCCCTGCGCCGCCGCGCCGCCAGCTTCCCTGCCCCGCACCTGGCGTGGTCGCGGGCGGTCCCGACCCCTCCGCCCAACCCCGCGCTGCCGACCCGGGCACACCGACCTAGCCTCGACGCATGACCGGACCCCCGCTCACGACGCCCGACGGTCGCTACCTCGTGGTCCGTGGACGGCTCTGGCGGCGCTCCGACCCCACGCTCACCCCGGAGCGCCGGGACGAGCTGACCCGCGCGCTCATGCAGGCCCGGCGCGACAAGCGGACGGCGATGCGGCGTGAGGACCGCGAGCAGCGGGAGGAGGCCCGCGCGCGCGTGGACGCCGCGAAGCGGGCGCTCGGCGAGCGGGGTCCGGTGTGGTGGTCCGACGGCACCCCGGACCTGACGCGGCACCTGGCCCGGACCACCCCGTACGCGGACTGGTACGCGTCGCTCGCGGAGGCGCCGGAGCCGGAGCCGGAGGTGGAGTCCGACCCGGAGGCGGAGGCGTCCGCGCCCTCGTCGAGCGGATCGACCCAGCGCGCCTGAGCCCGGACCCGGAGCTCCGCGCCGTGGCACGGTGGCGCCTCCCGTCACAGCAGCCCCGCGAGCCGGTACAGCACGAGCGACCCCGCGACGGCGACGTTCAGGCTCGCCCCCGTGCCGACCATCGGGATCTCGACGACCTGGTCGAGGAGCCCGAGCGCCTCGGGCGGGATGCCGGTCTGCTCGTGGCCGAGCACGACGACGGTCCGGCGCCGTGCCGCGGGCAGGTCGCCGAGCCGGATCGCCTCGTCGGCGAGCTCGACGCCGACGACCGCCGAGCCGACGTCGCGCTGCTCGGTGAGCCACCGGACGCGGTTGCCGGTCCAGTGCACGCACGCCGGGCGACGCAGCGTGTTGCCGCGCTCGAGCGCCTCGGGGACCCACGGCAGGCGGGGCACCGCGAGGCACGCGCCGACGGCGTCGCACGTGCGCAGGAGCGTGCCGAGGTTGACGCCGTGCAGCGGCCACAGGGGCGCGACGACGAGGTGGTCCCAGCAGCCGTGCGCCCGGCGGCGGCGCTCGTGACGCAGGTCCTTGCGGCTGCGGACCCGGACGGGGCTCACGGGCGGGGCACCCTGGGGTGCCCGTGCGCCGCTCATCGGTGGTGAGGGGCGGACCCTCCGGGGCGGGTGGTGCTCGGGCGTGCGCTGCGTGTCATCGCGGTCGGCGCTTCGCGGCGCGCCGGGGCCATCACCGGGGGAGGAGCGGCGACAGCATGCCACGGCGAGCCGTCCGGGTCGAGGGAGCCCGGTCCGGGGACCGGCCCGGCCAGGTTCTGTCCAGCGCTCGGCCCGGCCGGTCACCCCGAGGACGGGACGTACCTCCTGCGCCACGAACCCATCGGCTGAGCCCGTTCGCCGGGCGTGGCGGGGCCCGGTCGGGCTACGGTCGTCGCCTCGGGAACCGAGACTCCACGGGGGCTGCTGCGGAAGTGTGGGTGACTGATGGGCGGCGTGATCTTCCTCCCCGACGGGCGCAACTGGTCGGTGTCCTCGTCGGTGTTCGCGTGGGTCGTCGAGACGCTCGCCGATCGTGCGCAGGACCCCGGGCTCGCGGGGCATCTGCGGACGATCGCGGACCACAACCTCGGCAGCCTCGCGCTCGACGACGTCCCCCCGTGGCAGCGCGCGGAGCTCGGGGGGCTGATCCGCCAGCTCCCGTGGATCGCCCGCGCGGCGCTCCCCGTGACCTCGTCGCGCGACACGGTCGTCGCGCAGATCAGCGAGCTCGCGGAGCTGGTCGAGCAGCAGGGCTGAGCCCGGCCTCGCCAGGCGCTCGCGGTCCGTGCCAGGGTCGGTGCGACGGTCCCGACCCGACGCTGGAGGCATCCGCATGGATCTGACGGAGCTGCAGGCGCGCGCCCGCACGGTGCGGGCCCGCTACGCGGACGTCGAGCGGGCGGCCTACGGGCGGAGCTGGACGACTGAGGAGCTGATGCTCGGCTTCCTCGGGGACGTCGGCGACCTCGCGAAGCTCGTGCAGGGCAAGGCCGGCGTGCGCCCGCGCGCGGACCTCGACGAGGCGCTGGCGCACGAGCTCGCCGACTGCCTCTGGTCGGTCCTCACGCTGGCCGACGCGTACGGCGTCGATCTCGAGGCGGCTTTCGTCTCGACCATGGACGGGCTCGACGCGCACCTCGCGGCGCGGCAGGGTGAGGTGTCATGACGCGGTTCGTGGTGGACGCCGGTGCGGTGCTGCGGATCGCGGCGGACGGGGTCACCGTCGCGGAGGGGCACGAGCTGCTCGCGCCGACGCTCGTGCGCTCCCAGACCCTGTCCCTGCTGCACGAGGCGGTGCACCGCGGCGAGCTCGCGGCCGACGTCGCGCGCGAACGGCTGCGGCTCGTCGGGCGGCTCCGGATCCGGTTGCTCGGCGACGCGGTGCTGCGGCGCACCGCGTGGGACGTCGCGACGGAGCTCGGCTGGGCGTCGACGTACGACGCCGAGTACGTGGCGCTGACCCGGCTCCAGGCGGACGCGCTCGTGACGACGGACGGCGGGCTCGCGCGCCGGGTCGAGGGCGTCGTCCGCGTCGCGCCGTTCGACGAGCTGAGCGCGCGGGCCTGACGACGGCGCCCTGCGCTCGTCGGCCTCGGAGGCGGCGCCCGTCGACCACCGCTCGGGCTTCCCGGCGCCGCTTGTCGACCGCCGTCCGGCCTCTCAGGCGGCGTGCACCGACCGCTCCTCGGCGGCGGCCAGGTCCGGGAAGAGGCGTGCGAGTGCGTCGCGCGCGTGCTGCACCGCGAGGTCCTTGGCCTTCGCCTCGAGCATCACGTCGAGCGGGCCCGGTGCGCTCCGGAGCAGGTCGACGAGGTCGAAGGGGGAGATGAAGTCGGCGTGCGGGGTGAGCCTGGGCGCCACCGGCACGTGCTCGGTGCGCCGCGTACCCGGCACCTTCCGGTCGACGTGCTCGAGGTCGACGCGTGGGCTCGACAGGTGCACCTTGGGCCGCACGCCCAACGCCCACGTCCGGTAGGTCGCGGCCAGCGCGTCGGCGGGCGGCAGGTCGACCGAGCCGGCCGTCGCGCGGTGGTGGTGGTGGTCGTAGGCGATGCGGACCCCGGTCCGGCGGTGCAGCTCGAGCACGTCGGCGACGCCGAACGGGCCGTCGTCGTTCTCGAGCGCGAGCCGCGCCTGCGCGCTCGGCGAGAGGGTCTCGTAGGCGCGCGCCCAGCGGTCGAGCGCGGACGGGCGGTCGCCGTAGAGGCCGCCCACGTGCACGACGACGGCGGCCTCGGGGCCCTGCCCGAGCGCGTCGAGCAGCGCGGTGTCCTGCTCGAGGTCCGCGACCGAGCGCGCCGTCAGCCCGGGGTCCGCCGAGTTGATGACCGTGTACTGGCCGGGGTGCGTGGACAGGCGCAGGCCCTGCTCGCGCGCGCGAGCCCCGAGCGCGTCGAGCCGGTCACGGCACTCGTCGAGCTGGCGCCGGTAGTGCAGCTGCGGCAGGTCGGGGTGGGTGCCGTAGGGGATCGTCTGGCTCGAGAGCCGGAACACCGTGACGTCGATGGCCCGCAGGTGGTCGAGCACCGCGTCGAGCAGCTCGAGCGAACGGGACAGGTGCGGGCCGCTCTGCCACCGCCGGGAGTCCGCCGACGCGAGGCCGCCCGCGCCGAGGACCTTGACCGGGAAGCCGAGCCGGTAGGGGAACGTCACCGGTCCATCGTCGGTGCGGCGTCCGGGGTGCGCGCGCCGGGGGCCGAGCGGTGCACGCACGCGCGTGCTGCGCCCGGCGGGACGACACGTGCGTGGAGTGCACGTCACGGCGGACCTGGCTCGGGAGCCGGGCCCGCCGTGACGCACGACGCGCTGGTCGGCGCTCAGCCCTCCGCGAGGATCACGTCGATCTGGCCCATGGCCTCGGTGAGGCCCTCGACCATGCCCATCTCGACCAGCTGCTGCATGTGCTCGGCCGACTGGAAGCTCGACGTCACGGTCATGCGCGTGCCCTCGGGGATCTCCTCGAGCACGACCTGGGCGCGCAGCGTCGGCATCGAGTCGTTCGGGGTCCCGTCGTCGTCCGAGAAGCCGTCCTCGAAGGCGAGCGACCACGGCTCGTCGACGGAGTCGAAGCGCCACCAGCCCTGTGCCTTCTCCCCGTCCGGGCCGGTCATGTAGTACGTCGCGCGGCCGCCGACGGTGAGGTCGTGGTCGACGAACGTGGCCGGCCACGTCGGCGGACCCCACCAGCGCTCGAGCTGGCGCGGGTCGGACCAGAGCTGCCAGACGCGGGCGGGCGGTGCGGCGAGGTCGGCGACGATGCTGAGGCTGAGCGCCTGCTCGTCCTTGGTGGTGCTGACGACCGTCATCGGACGTCTCCTTCGGGTGGGAGGGCGAGGAGGTCCTCGATGCGCCCGATGCGGCCGCGCCAGAGCTCCTCGTAGACGTCGAGCAGCCGTACGGCTGCCCGGATGGTGCCGATGTCGCCGCGCACGATCTGCTCGCGTCCGCGGCGCTCCTTGCTGACGAGGCCGGCTCGTTCGAGGACGGCGACGTGCTTCTGGACGGCCGCGAAGCTCATCGCGTAGCTGCGGGCGAGCGTCGAGACCGAGGCCTCGGAGCCCATCACGCGGCGCACGATGTCGCGGCGGGTCGCGTCGGCGAGGGCCCCGAAGAGGCGGTCCGCGTCGTCGTCGTCCGGCCGATCTACAACCATAAAGTTGTACGTTAGCCGCGGACCGGGCAGTGCACAAGAGTCGATGTACGCCCGCCGCGCCTGGAGACACGAGTCAGCCCCGCTGACGTCAGGAACGCGCCGCCTCAGCCGCAACCGTCAGGGCTCGAGCTGCCTGCTCGCCGAGCCCGTGCTCGGCGAGCAGGGCGCCCGCGGCGTCGAGGTCGGACGTCGGGTCGGCTCCGGTGCGCACCTTGAGCTCCGCGCGGTACAGCAGCGCCTCGAACGCCTCGACCGGCGGGGCGTCGGGGAACCGGACGAGCCCCGCGTCGAGCACCGCGATCGCCTGGGCGTCGTCACCGCGCGCGTCCCCCTGGCGTGCGGCGACGTCGATCACGCGGCCCAGCCCGGACCGTCGCTCCGTCACGTCGTCCTCGGACGAACCTGCCCGGTAGAAGCGGAGCCAGTTGCCGCCCACGTCCACGACCGAGAACCCGGTCGCGGTACCGGCCTTGCGCCGGGGCGGGAGCAGGCGCGGGATGCCCGTGACCGGGACCTTGCCGAACCGCGCACGCAGCCCGGCCTTGAACGCGTCGTGGCGCTCACCCGGGTCGGCGACGGTGATGATGGCGTTGCCGTACGACGTCGCGGGGTCGAACCCGTCCGGCCGTCCCGTCCCCTTCCGGCCGCGCCGCGGCTCACATGTTCATCATGCTCCCGGGGTCGTCGTCGCTGCCCACCTCGGGGAAGGAGCGCGCGTCCTCCTCGGTCGTCTCCTCCTCGGCCAGGATCTCGTCGACCGTGTCGTCCGCCTCGGGCGTGCGGTCGGTGCTCTCGCTCATCGTGACCTCCTCCTCGAGGGCCGCAGGGCACGGCCCACCGCCAGGCTAGGCACGCGTCCGGTCCGGCGCCGGTCGAGGTGACAGCCGTCCCGCCGCGTCCGGCGGGGACCGTCGTCCGCCCGCGCGACCCCGCCCCCGCGGGCGTCGCCGGTTCGCAGCGCGCGCCCGCGAGGGCCGACGCATACTGGCGCCATGGCGACGGAGCGGGACACCTACCGCGCCCTGCGGATCGCCACGATCGTGCTCCTCGCGATGCTCGCGACGGCGGTGGTCGGCCAGGCGGTCGTGGCGGGCTGCTGGCAGACGTCGCTCAGCGCGTACTACTGGACGGCCGCGCACGGGGTCGTCGTCGGAGGCCTCTGCGCGATCGGCGCGTGCCTCGTCGTGTACCGCGGGAGCTCCGACACCGAGGACGTCGTCCTCGGCATCTCCGGCTACCTCGCGTTCGTCGTCGCCATGGTCCCCGTGCGGCCGGAGCCGCTGTGCGGGGGACCCGGGCTGCCGCCGTGGGACGTGAGCGCGAGCGTGCGCAACAACGTCGGCGCCGTGCTCGTCGCCGCGGCGCTCACCGAGCTGCTCGCGTACCTGATCGGGCGCCGCGCCCGCCCGCCGCGCGACCTCGACGGGCCCGGGCGGTTCTGGCGGTGGGTCAAGTGGGCCGTCCTCGTGGCCGTCGCCGCGGCGTACGTGCTCGCACCCGAGCAGCTCGAGCAGCACGGGCACTACGTGGCGGCCCTGGTGATGTTCGCGGGCATCGTCGTCGTGGTGGTCGTGAACGCGTTCTCGTCGCGGCGGGAGGAGCCGTCGTCGCGCTTCTCGACCGCGTACTGGGTCGTGGCGGCGTCGATGGTGCTCACGCTCGTCGTCGAGATCGTGCTGCGGCAGGGCGAGTCCGGCGCCGAGCGGGGCGTGCTCGTGGTCGAGTCGCTGCTCGTGCTGGAGTTCGCGGCCTTCTGGGTCGTGCAGACCGTCGAGCTGTGGGGCTACCCGACGCGGACCGCGCGCGTGCAGGACCTCCGCGTCCAGGCGCTCGCGGCCAGCGCCCCCGCCGAGGACCGCGCGGGCGACCACCTCACGCGGGCGCCGCACAGCGGCTGACCGGGTCGCGCGCGCGCCCCTCGTCGGGCATCGTGCACGTGTGACGACTCACTCGAACGGGTCAACGGAGACCACGTCCGCGCCCGGCTGCCCGGTCCGCAAGCTGACCCGCCCGGACGACGCCGCGCTGCCGGCGCTCGAGCTCAGCGCGTCGGGCGACGAGCCGCGCTGGGTCGTCCGGACCTTCGACGTCGCCCGCGAGGTCCTGCGTGCCTCCGAGGGGGTGCGGCAGGCCGGCTTCGGCGGGGACCGGATCCACCGGGCCGGACCGCGCATGCGGCCGCCGATCCTCTACCTCGAGGGTCAGGAGCACCACACGCAGCGCCGCGCTGCCGCCCGCCTCTTCGCGCCCAAGGTCACCGAGGACTACCGCGACCTCATGGAGGAGGTCAGCGAGCGGCTGGTCGGGAGCATCGGGACGCGCCGCCCCGTCGACCTGAGCCGGCTCTCGCTGCTGATGGCGGTGCACGTCGCCGGCCGGGTCATCGGCCTGACGAGCTCGCCGGTGCGGGGCATGAGCCGGCGCCTCGACGCGTTCTTCGCGGGCGACTCGACCGAGAAGGTCACCGACCTCGGCTCGCTCGTGCGGTCGCTGCGCCGGAACTCGGCGCTCGCGCGGTTCCACTGGTTCGACGTCCGGCCCGCGATCCGCGCGCACCGCCGCCGCGCCGCCGCCGGCGCACCCGGGCAGGACGACGTGATCGCCCAGCTCGTCGAGCAGGGCTTCAGCGACCTCGACATCCTCACCGAGTGCGTGACGTACGGCGCCGCGGGCATGGCGACGACGCGGGAGTTCATCACCGTCGCCGCCTGGCACCTGCTCGACGACCCGGCGCTGCTCGCCCGGTACCGCGCGGCCGGCCGGGACGAGCGCCTCGCGATCCTCGACGAGACGCTCCGGCTCGAGCCCGTCGTCGGGCACCTGTACCGCCGGACCACCGCGCCGCTGGCGCTCGCCGGGCCGGACGGGCCCGTCGACCTCCCGGAGGGCACGCTGATCGACCTCGACATCCGCGCGATCAACGCGGAGCACGCCGTCGTCGGGGACGACCCGCTCGGGCTGTGCCCCGGGCGCGACCTGCCGCGGGGCGTGCCCGCGACCCTGATGAGCTTCGGCGACGGCCACCACCGCTGCCCGGGCGCGCCGCTCGCGATCATGGAGACCGAGGTGTTCGTGACCGCGCTGCTGCGCCGCGACGTGGTCGCCGACGGGCCGCCGCACGTGCGGTGGAACGAGGTCACGCAGGGCTACGACCTCGACCGGTTCCTGGTGCGCCTGCGGGGCTGACCGCAGCACCCCGCTGCTCTCGGGTGAGGCCCCCCGCCTCGCTCAGCCGGCGTCGAGCACCTCGCGCAGCCGCCGCGCGAAGGCCTCCGGGTGCTCGACGAAGCCCACGTGGTCGCCCGGGAACAGCGTGGGCTCGACGCCGAGCTGCCGCGCGAGCGCGGTCGACGTGAGGTCGCACAGCTGACCCGCCGACTCCTCGCCGAGGCCCACGACGACGCGCGGCGTCCCGGTGCGCAGCGCCTCGACGTCGGGGACCCACCGGGTCGTCGCCCGCAGCTCGTGCAGGAAGAACCGGCGCTCGTCCGCGACCTCCTGCGGGTCGCGCTCGGGGAACCCGCCCGCCGGCTCGGGCTGCGCGCCCGACGGCCCGTGCTCGCCCGCCTCGTCGATGTCCGCCTCCGCGAGGAACAGCGCCCACGCCGCGCCCGGTCCGTCCGAGAGGTACGTGGCGATCATGCGGTCCGTGGCGGCGCGACGGCGCTCGCGGTCGTCGAGCAGCTCCTCGAGCGGCGGCTCGTGCGCGACGACCGTGCGGACCTGCTCGGGGTGCGCCTGCGCGAGCGCAAGCGCGGTCACGGCGCCGCCGCTCGACCCGACGACGACCGCGGGCCCCGCGCCGAGGTGCGCGAGGAGGCGCGAGAGGTCGTCGGCGCGCAGCTCGGGGGTCGAGTCCTGCTCGGGGTCGTCCAGCGGGCTGCGGCCGATGCCGCGCGGGTCGGTGGTCAGCACCGTGCAGTCCGCGGCGAGGAGCTCCGCGAGCGGCGTGAACGCGCGCGCGTCCATCGGTGACCCGACGAGGACCACGACGGGCCCGGCGCCGCGCACCTCGTGGTGCAGGCGGACGCCCGGCGCGGCCAGGGTGCCGGTGGTCGTGAGTGCGGTGGGGGTGCTGGCCATGAGGTCCTCCGGTGGGTGTCGCCGCGACGACGGCACCGTCCGAGGGTGCGTCGAGGGGTGGACCGGCGCGGGGACCCGGACTCATCGCGGCACGGCCGCGCGCCTCTCGGCCGATCCGGGCGGGTTCAGTACGGTATGTCCGCTCGGGACACCACGGGGGATCGACGGAAGACGGCGGATCATGCGGATCGCGGGGAGCTCGAGGTTCGACGCACGACCGGGGGCGACGCGATGAGCGTCGTCACCGTCGCGGTGCTGCTGGGGATCATCGTCGTCCTGCTGATGCGGTCGCGGCAGGTCCGCGCGGAGATCGCGGTGGTCTGCATCCTGTTCGGGCTCGTGCTCGGGGCCACCCCCGCGGGGCCCGCGGTGCGCCAGTTCCTCGAGTTCATCGGGGACTGGATCTGGACGCTGCTGCAGACGTGGTGACGACCCGGCGCTGACGCACGCGGTGCGGTCCGAGGCTGGTTGCACCTTTCGATGCAGGTCCACGATCGCCATCCTGCGCCCGGCGCGGGCGGGGGGCCCCGATTCCTAGCGTCGTCACGTCCGCACGACGTCGACGAGAGGGATCCGTCATGACCGCCACCGCTGTGCTCGAACCGCCACCGCCGACCGCTGAGAGGGGCGGTGCCGTCGGCCTCGTGCGGCGCCGTCCCCTGCTGTCCTTCTTCGTGCTCGCGAACCTCGCGAGCTGGATCGCCTGGCTGCCCTACATCCTGTCCCGGCACGGTCTCGGCGTGTGGGACTTCGAGTTCCCCGGGGGATCGGGCGGCGGGCAGCTGCTCGGGATGCTCCCCGGCGCCTACCTCGGCCCGATCGGCGCGGCCCTGCTCGTCACCGTGCTGTGCGACGGGCGGGCGGGACTGCGCACCTGGGCCCGGCGCCTGTGGCGGTGGCGGGTCGGGTGGTGGTGGTACGCGGGCATCCTGCTCGGCGTCCCGGCCGCGATGATCCTGTCGCTGATGGTCTTCACCGGCGGGGTCGTGCACGCGCCGTCCGCGACCGTGCTCGTGGCGTTCGTGCCCGGGCTGCTCATGCAGATGGTCACGACCGGGCTGGCCGAGGAGCCGGGCTGGCGCGACTTCGCGCTGCCGCGCGCGCAGCGCCGGTTCGGCCCGCTGCCCGCGGTGGTCCTGGTCGGTGTGCTGTGGGGCGTGTGGCACCTGCCGCTCTACCTCACGGAGTGGGGCGGCGGGCCGGGCGTGCCCTGGTACCGGCCGGCCGGGCTGGTCGTGTTCTGCGTGGTCTTCAACGTCGTGATGACGTGGGTGTTCAACTCGACGCACGAGAGCCTGCCCATGGCGATGCTGCTGCACGTCAGCGTCAACAACTTCGCCTCGGTCGCCGGGGCCGACATGTTCCCGACGGTCGACCGCGACACGTTCCAGCACGCGCTGATCCTCGGCTCGGTCGTCGTCGGCGGCGCCCTCGTCGCGGCCACCCGCGGACGACTCGCCTACCGCGGCGGGCAGGCGCCCCTATCGTGACCCGCGTGACCGAGGACCCGCGCCGCTCCCTGCGTCCCGCACGGATCGCCGTCCCGGCGGCCTGCGGGGGGCTGGCGGCCGCGTTCCTCGTCGCCGCCACGATCCTGCACGCGGCCGACCCGCAGGCCGCCGTCGGGATGCCGGCGCTCGGCGCGCCGGCCTGGTGGTGGGCGGTCGCGGTCCTGACCGTCCAGGCGGTGGCGCTCGCTGCGCGGCCCCGCGCCACTCCCGGCGTGCTCGTCGCGGTGGCCGCCGGGGTGCCCGCGCTCGCCGTCCTGGGCGAGGGCGTCGGCGCGGCCCTCGTCGCGGTGCCGGTCGCGGCGTACGAAACCGCGGTCGGCGACCGCCGGGAGCGCGCCCGGCCGGCCCTCGTCGTCGCGGCCGTCCTCGTCGCGGTGGGCGTCGCGGCGAGCGAGCTGCTCATCGGCAGCGCAGCAGCGGTGGCGGTCGTCGCCGGGGCGCTCCAGGCGGTCGGCGCCATCGGGCTCCCCGTCCTGGCCGCGCTCGTCGTCGGGTCCCGCCGCGACGCGCGCGAGGCCCGGGCGGACACCCTCGCGGCACGCACCCGGGAGCGCGATGCGCTCGTGCAGGTCGCCGTGGAGCGGGAGCGCACGGCGATGGCGCGCGAGCTGCACGACATCGCCGCCCACCACCTGTCCGGGATCGCGGTGATGACCGGCGCGATCGGCCGGCAGATCGACGTCGACCCCGCGGGGGCGAAGGTCGCGGTCGCTCAGGTCCGTGAGCAGAGCACGGCGATGCTGCGTGACCTGCGCAACCTCGTCGTCCTCCTGCGGGACACCGACGCGCCCGACGACGCGGACGGCTCCGTCCGGATGGAGACGGTCGCGGGCGTCGCCGAGCTCGTCGCGGGCGCGCGCGAGTCGGGCGTCGACGTGACGCTGGACCACGCCGGACCGGTCGACGACCTCGCGGCCACGGGCGCCGTCGGGCCGCTCGCCCAGCTCGTCGTGTACCGGACGGTCCAGGAGGCGCTCGCGAACGCCGTCCGGCACGCACCGGGGGCGCCGTGCCAGGTCCGCCTCGACGCGCGGGACGGGGGCGCCCTGGTCGTCACGGTGCGCAACGACGCCCCGCCAGCCCGCGACGCCGTGCCTCCGCACCAGCCCGGGTACGGGCTCGTCGGGATGCGCGAGCGGGCCGAGGTCACCGGGGCCACCCTCCGCTACGGTCCTCGTGCCGCCGGGGGGTGGGAGGTCCGCCTCGTCGTCCCCGCGGCGGACCGGACGACCACGGGGGGAGACGCACCATGACCGGGAGCGGCACCGGCAGCGGCAGCGGCAGCGGCGCCGGTGGCACCGACGGCAGCGCCACGGCCGGCGGCAACGTCACCGGCGGCACCGCGCGGACCGTCCGGGTCGTCGTGGCCGACGACCAGCCGCTCGTGCGCGCCGGGCTGACCACGATGCTCGGCAGCGAGCCGGACATCAGCGTCGTCGGGCAGGCCGGCGACGGGGCGACGGCCGTCGAGCTGGCCCGCGCGCTGCGGCCCGACGTCGTGTGCATGGACATCCGCATGCCCGGCACCGACGGCATCACCGCGACGCGCGCGCTGTGCGGCCCCGACGTCGACGACCCCGTGCCCGTCCTGATCCTCACGACGTTCGACGTGGACGAGTACCTGTTCGGCGCCCTCGAGGCCGGGGCGTCCGGCTTCCTGCTCAAGGACGCCGAGCCCGAGACGCTGATCGACGCCGTGCGGTCCGTCGCTGCCGGCCACGGCATGCTCGCGAACGCCCTGACCAAGCGGGTGCTGCGTGAGGTCGTCACGCGTCGCCGGACGCAGCCCGTGACGGCGGCGCGCGCGACCGAGCTCCTGACGCCCCGCGAGCTCGACATCCTGCTGCTGCTCGCACAGGGGATGTCCAACGAGGAGATCGCCGGCGCGCTCGTGCTCGAGGTGTCGACGATCAAGTCGCACCTGGCGCGCGCGATGCCCAAGCTCGGCGTGCGGTCCCGGCTGCAGGCGGTCGTCTGGGCGTACCAGAACGGCATCGTCGAGCTCGGCGGCTGACGGGCGCGGCCGCACCGGCTCCCTCAGGGCGCCGCCGCCCCGGCTCAGTCAACGCGCAGCCGCACCGGTCCCGTCAGAGCGCCTCGGCACCACCGTCGTCCGCGGGCACGTCGCGCGGCTCGTCGTGCGCGGCGCGCGGGTCGCGTCGCCGCTCGCGCGAGCCCGCCCGCCAGCTCGCGCGCGGGAGCCGCTGCACGATGCCGGGGCCGGTCGCCTCCGAGCCGACGTGCAGGAGGTGCAGGTCGGTGGTGTGCGCCGGGTTGGCCGGCTGCGCGCGCACGAGCAGGACCGCGCCGCGCCGGGGGCGCGCGTGCCAGAACCACGCGTCGCGGGACCGTCCCTCGACCGTCTCGACGAGGCAGCGCGACCCGTGGTTCGCGGTGTGGTGGACGCGCCGGACCCGCACGAGCTCGATGCCGGGCGCACGGCTCGCCTCGACCGCGTCGGCGTGGATCGCGGCGAGCTGGTCCTGGCGCGCCTCCCCGCCGAGCACCCACCACCGCCGCGGCCCGAGGCGCCACCACGTCCACCCGAGCGCGCCGAGCAGCGCGAGCGCCGCGACGCCCGTCAGGACGCCGAGGACGGCGCGCAGCCAGCCCGTCGCGAGGAGCGTCAGCACGAGCCCGACGGCCACCACCCGCGGTCCCCACCGGCGCGCGAGCCACAGGTGGTCGTCGGTGAGGCGGTCGTCGGTCGCCGCGACCACCACGCGCACCCGGGCGCCGTGCTGACGCAGCGCGGCGGCACCGGGCCCGACCGCGGCCCGCACGCGGGACGTCGACGACGCGCGGCCCGACCCGGCGGGGGCCTGCGGCTCGGCGTCGGGAGCGGGTGGTGCGGGCTGCACGTTGTCGGGGCCGACCCCCGACGGCCGCGGGCGCAGCGCGTCGCGCGCGTTCGCGGGTCGCATGCGTGCGCGCCACGGCCCCGTGCTGCGTGGGGAGATGCTGCGTGGGGAGATCAGCCGGTCGGGGCGGCGCGGTCCCCACCCGGGCACGTGCGGCGTGGGGAACTGCTCGGGCGCCGGCTCCGCCTCGGGTCGCGCGGGCTGGCCGATGCGCGCGTCGCCGTTCAGGTGCGGCTCGCCGACGGAGGACGTGCCGCCCGGGATCGGTGCCCACGCCGGGGCGTCGTCGGTGCGGGGGGTCGTGGCCGGCACCTCGCGCGTCGCGCACACGGGGCAGTCCACGCCCGGGCCGGGCGGGGCGCTCAGGACGTGGTGGCCGCAGCGCGGGCACGGGTAGGCCATGCGCGGAGGGTAGTGCGCCCCGGGCGGTTCGTCCCGGTTCGACACCGGAGTCGTCAGGGCGTGACGGCCCGGCCGTGCGCCCCGTGGACCGACGCGGCGGCGACCCGCTCGAACGCGGCGACCATCGGGCGCGTCTCGCTCTCGCGGTGCACGAGGGCGACGTCGCTGCGGACGCGGGCCTCGGGCAGCGCGAGGCAGCGGACGTCGGGGCCCGCGATCGTGCGCACGCACTCGGGTGCGATCGTGACGCCGAGCCCGGCGCCGACCAGCCGCAGGATCGTCAGCCAGTGGCTCGCCTCGTGCGCGACGACGGGCCGGAAGCCGCGCTCCTCGCACAGGCTCAGCGGTTTCTCGAAGGCGCGGGCACCGGCGCTGCGGGGCGCTCCGACGAACGGGTCGTCGCGCAGCGCGAGCACCGACGCCTCGGTCGCGTCCGCCGCGGCGTGCGTCGCGGGCACGACGGCGACGTAGGCCTCGGTGAGCAGCGGCGTGGTCACGAGGCCCGCCACGGGGTCGGCGTCGCGGACGACGCCCGCGTCGATGCTGCCGTCGAGCAGCCCGTCGACGACCCGGGCGGTGAACGACTCGTGCAGCCGCAGCTCGACGCCCGGCAGCTCGTCGAGGTGGCGCCGGAGCACCTCGGGGAGCAGCGTCATCATCACGGAGCCCACGTAGCCGAGGTGCAGCACGCCGGCCTCGCCGCGACCGATCCGCCGCGCCTCGCCCACGTCGCGGTCGAGGTTCCGCAGCGTGCGCCGGGCCCGGTCGAGGAACGCGTCGCCGGCCGGGGTGGTCCGCACCGAGCGGGACGTGCGGGTCAGCAGCGGGCAGCCGACGGCGGCCTCGAGCTGACGGATCGCCTGCGAGAGCGGCGGCTGCGCCATGTGCAGGCGCTGCGCGGCCCGGCCGAAGTGCAGCTCCTCGGCGACGGCGACGAAGTAGCGCAGGTGCCGCAGCTCGATGTCCATACGCCCAGCATCTCAGTCGAGACGAACAAGATCCTGGACGTGTCGACGAGTGCCCGGTGTGATGGAGCCATGGACCTCACGATCCGCCCGCTCACCACCCCGGCCGACGCCGCGGCGTTCCGCACGCTCAACGAGGAGTGGATCGTCCGCCACTTCTCGCTCGAGGACGAGGACCGGCGCCAGCTCGACGACCCGGTCGGCGTGATCGTCGACCCCGGCGGCGAGGTGCTCGTCGCGGAGCTCGACGGCCGCGTCGTCGGCTGCGTGGCCCTGCGCCCGGCAGCCGACGGCGTCTACGAGCTCTCGAAGATGGCGGTCGACCCCGCGCTGCGCGGCCGCGGCGTCGGGCGCCGGGTCATCACGGCGGCCGTCGAGCGCGCCCGGGAGCTCGGGGCGACGTCCCTGTTCCTCGGCAGCTCGACGCGGCTCGCGCCCGCGGTGCACCTCTACGAGTCCGTGGGGTTCCGGCACGTCCCTCGCGAGGAGATCGACATGCCGTACGAGCGGGCCGACGTGTTCATGGTGCTGCCGCTCGTCCCGGCGTCGGCGCAGGTCGGCGCCTGAGCAGCCGTAGCCGCGCGCTCGCTGCCGCGTCGTCGACCGGTCCGCCTCACAGGCTCGTCGCCGTCCGCACCAGCCCTGCGACCCCGCGCGAGCGGCTGTGCGGGGGCCAGGCGATCACCGTCGTGACCGCCGGCGCGTCGAGCACCGGGACGACCGCGACGTCGCCGCGCACGAGCACGCGGCCGGACTCCGGCACGATCGCGCACGCGCGGCCGAGCGCGATGAGCTGCACGAGCTGCGCGTGGTCGTGCGCCTGCGGACCCGGCCCGTCGGCGTAGGTGCCGTCCGCCTCGGGCCAGCGGGGCAGCGGCAGCCCCGGCACGTCGGTCAGGTCGGCGAGGTGCAGGTGCGGGCGCGCGGTCAGGGGATGCCCCGCGGGCAGCAGCGCGACCTGGCCCTCGGTGCGGAGCTCCTCGACGTCGAACCCGGCGACGTCGTCGAACGGCAGGTGCAGCAGCGCGACGTCGGCCCGCCCGTCCCGCAGCACGCGGGACTGCTCGCCGATCCCGCTCAGCAGCACCTCGACCGGGACGGCGTCGGGCTCCGCGGCGTACGCGTCGAGCAGCTTCGCGAGCAGCTCCGTCGACGCACCGGCCTTCGTCGCGAGCACGACGCCGGGCGCCCCGGTCGTGGCGTGCGCGGCGCGGCGGGTGCGGCGCTCGGCGGCCTCGACCGCATCGAGCACCGCGCGGCCCTCGTGCAGCAAGGCCTGCCCGGCCTCCGTCATCGTGACCGACCGGCTCGTGCGTTCGAGGAGCGTGACCCCGAGGCGGCGTTCGAGCTGGCGGATCGCACGCGAGAGCGGCGGCTGCGCGATGCCGAGGCGTTCGGCGGCCCTCCCGAAGTGCAGCTCCTCGGCGACGGCGACGTAGTACCGCAGCTCGCGCGTCTCCATGCGGTCCAGCGTAGCCACGCGGTCGGCGGTCGATACCGCTGGGGTATCGGTCGCACCGAAGCGGTATTGGACCCTCCGAGGGGGCGGGGCACAGGCTGGCGGCATGAGCGAGAAGACGACAGCGCTGGTCACCGGCGCGAACAAGGGGATCGGGTACGAGATCGCGGCGGGCCTCGGGGCGCTCGGCTGGCGTGTCGGGGTCGGCGCGCGCGACGACCGCCGCCGCGAGGACGCCGTCGAGAAGCTGCGGGCCGCGGGGGTCGACGCGTTCGGCGTCGCGCTCGACGTGACCGACGACGCGAGCGTCGCGGCCGCCGCCGCGCAGCTCGAGGAGCACGAGGGGCGGCTCGACGTCCTCGTCAACAACGCCGGGATCACCGGCGGCGGGCCGCAGGAGCCGACGAAGGTCGACCCCGCGACGATCCGCGAGGTCGTCGAGACGAACGTCATCGGCGTCGTCCGGCTGACCAACGCGCTCCTGCCGCTGCTGCGGCGGTCGGCGTCGCCGCGCGTCGTGGTCATGTCGAGCAGCGTCGGCTCCCTCACCCTGCAGACGACGCCCGGCGCGGACACCGGCCCGATCTCCGCGGCGTACTCACCGTCGAAGACGTTCCTCAACGCCGTCGTCGTCCAGTACGCCAAGGAGCTCGCGGGCACGAACATCCTGGTCAACGCGGCGTGCCCGGGGTTCGTGGCGACCGATCTCAACGGTTTCCGCGGGACGCGCACACCCGAGCAGGGGGCGCAGGTGGCGCTGCAGCTCGCGACGCTGCCCGACGACGGCCCGTCCGGCGGGTACTTCAGCGACGGAGGGCCGATCCCCTGGTGAGGCGGGCGGCGCCGGCTCAGCCGGCGTGACGCGGCGGACCGTCCGGCCCGCCGCGACGAGGTCCGCCGCCCCGGCAGTCGCCGGGGTGGCGGGCTAGCTCTCGGCGACGGGAGCCGCGTCGGCCGCCCGCGCGTCGTCGGCGGCCGGCGCCTCGTCGGCGTGCGCGACGTGTGCCAGCTGCCGCCACAGCAGCACGAGGAACACCGCCGACCCGACGAACGCGAACCAGAACGGTGCGGTCACGCCCCACCGCTCGGCGAGCACCCCGCCGATCGCCGAGCCGACGACGAGGCCGCCGAAGACCCCGACGAGGTGGACGCTCCCGACCCTGCCCTGGAGCGCCGTCGGCACGGCCCGCTGGCGCACGGTGACGGACGTCGTGCCCCAGACGAACGCGTGCGCCCCGAAGACGAAGAAGATCGCGAGCGCGACCCAGGCGTTCCGGGTCAGCGCCAGCGCGAGGTGCGTGAGCGTCTCGATCACGAGCCCGATCCGCATGAGCGCCCCGAGGCTGACGCGCCGCGTGATCCACCCGTAGGAGAAGGTCCCCGCGAGCCCGCCGACCGCGCTGACCGTGGTGAGGAGCCCGAAGCCGACCTCGCCGAGCCCGAGCCGCTCGGTCGCGTACAGCACGAGGACCGACCACGCGGCGCCGAACGTGACGTTGAAGATCAGGATGGTCAGGACGAGGGTCCGGACCGCCGCGTGGTGCGCGACCCACCGGAAGCCCTCGGCGATGTCCCGGCGCAGGTGCCGGCGGGCCGGCCGGTCGGCGGGGTCGCGTGCGGGCAGGACGACGCGCGAGACGAGCACCGCGCCGAGCAGCACCGCGATCGCCTGCGTGCCGAACGGGAGCGCCGTGCCGGCCGCGAACAGCGCTGCGCCGAGCGGCGGCCCGGCGAGCTGGTTCATCGTGAGGAACGCCGTCTGGATGCGGGAGTTGGCGACCGCGAGGTCGTCGCGGTGCACGAGCGTGGGCACGAGCGTCCCCGAGGCGTTGTCCGCGAAGACCTCCGCGGTGCCGAGCAGGAACAGCGCGCCGAGGACCAGCGCGATCGACACGTCCCCGGTCGCGACGACCGCCGTGAGGACCCCGAGCACGACCGCGCGCGCGAGGTCGACGGACACGACGATGAGCCGGCGGTCGAGCCGGTCGGTCAGCGCTCCCGCGAACAGCCCGAACAGCAGCGGCGGCAGCCACTGCAGCGTCGCGGCGAGGGCGACGAGCCGGGCGTCGTCGGTGAGGGACGCGACGAGCAGCGGCCCGGCGGCGAGCGCGAGCCCGTCGCCGAGGTTGGAGACGAACGCCGAGCCGACGAGCCACCGGAAGGGCACGCCGAGGCGTCCGGGCAGGACGGTCTCGACGAGGTGGCTCACAACTGGCAGATGCTAGGCGCCCGCACGGGCCCGGGTCGTGCTCATTGCGGTGTGCGGAGGACGATCCGGCGGACGTCGTCCAGGTCGCGGGCGAGGTGGGTCGCGCCCGCGGACGTGAGCTCGGCCGCCGTGCCGAAGCCGTGCAGGACGCCGATCGAGTCGACGCCGTTGTCCCGGGCGGCGTGGACGTCGTGCTCGCGGTCGCCGACCATCACCACCGTGGCCGGCGGCGCCGCCAGGTCGCGGAGCGCTGCGTGCAGGGTCACCTGCTTCGTCACGACCTCGTCGGGTGCGCGTCCGTGGACCGTGCCCACGAGGTCGAGCAGGCCGGTGCTGCGCAGCGCCTCCTCGGCGAACGCCTGGATCTTCGCGGTGACGACGCCGACGCGCACGCCGGACGCCGTGAGGTCGGACAGCAGCCCGGCGGCGCCGGGGTAGGGCCGGTACAAGGAGATGCCCGCGTCGCGGTAGTGCTCCCGGTAGTGCGCGACGGCGCGCTCGACCTGGTCCGGGGGCAGCGCGTAGTAGTCGCGGAACGAGTGCTCGAGCGGCGGGCCGACGAACCGGCGCAGGGCGGCCTCGTCCTCCTCGGCGATGCCGAGCCTCGCCAGGGCGTGCCGGACGGCGTCGGTGATGCCGCTGCCCGGGTCGCACAGCGTCCCGTCGATGTCGAACAGCGCGGTCCGGTACATGCCGACCACGGTAGGTCGCGGCGCGACGAGCGGCACGAGGGTGGTGCGAGCCACCGGGCTCCGGGAATACCCCCGGGGGGTACCCGGTTGTGACCTGTCAGATACCGCTAGGGGGTATCTCTGGACGCGGAGGGACGCTACGAACGGGGCGCGAGACCGCCCTGTCCGCCTCGGCCACCCGAGATCCGGAGCACGCACCACCCGAGAACCCCGAGGAGCAGCGATGAACCCCACCGACCACTCGACCCGCCCGACCGGTCGTGCCCTGACGCGCCTGGCGGTCACGGCCACGCTGCACTGCCTCACCGGCTGCGCGATCGGCGAGGTCCTCGGCATGGTCGTCGGGACCGCGCTCGGCTGGTCCGACGTGCAGACGATCGTGCTCGCCGTCGCCCTGGCGTTCGTCTTCGGCTACGCCTTCACCATCACCCCGGTCATGCGCTCCGGCCTGTCGCTGCGCGCCGCGATCCCCGTCGCCCTGGCCGCGGACACGCTCTCGATCACCGTCATGGAGGTCGTCGACAACGCGATCATGCTCGCCGTCCCGGGCGCGATGGACGCCCACCTCGACAGCTGGCTGTTCTGGGGCGCGCTCGCCGTCGCGCTCGCGGTCGCCTTCGTGGTGACCGTGCCGGTGAACCGGTGGCTCATCGGCCGCGGCAAGGGCCACGCCGTCGTCCACCAGCTCCACGGCGCCGCGCCCGCGACCGACCACACGCACCACCAGGCTCACTGACGGGCGCCCGCCTCACGACACCTCGGCGAGCCGCCGGCGCAGGTACCGCCGCTCCGCGTCGTTCGTCACGTGCGTGAGCGCCGCGCGGTACGCCTCGGCGGACTCGGGATCCCGCCCGGCCCGCCGGAGCAGGTCGGCGCGCGCCGCGGGGAGGTAGTGGTTGCCGTCGAGCCGCCCGGACGCGTCGAGCGCGTCGAGCAGCGTCAGCCCGGCGTCGACCCCGTCGGCCATCGCGACCGCGACCGCCCGGCTGAGGTCGACGTACGGGGACGGCGCCCGGCGTGCGAGCTGCGCGTAGAGCCCGGCGACCGCCGCCCAGTCGGTCGCCCCCGCGGTCGCGGCGGTCGCGTGCAGCACCGCGACCTCGGCCTGCAGCAGGTACGGCCCGGGGTCGGTGGTGAGCCGGCGCGCACGGACCAGGACGTCGGCGGCGGCGGCGGCCTGGCGCGCGTCCCACAGCGCGCGGTCCTGCTCCTCGAGCGGCACGAGCTCGCCGGCGGCGTCGGTCCGGGCGGCGCGCCGGGCGTCGTGCGCGAGCTCGAGCGCGAGCAGGCCGTGCACCTCCGCGTCGTCGGGCACGAGCTCGGCGAGCACGCGCGTGAGCCGGATCGCCTCCGCGGACAGGTCCTCCCGCACCACCCCGGGCCCCGCGGTCGCGGAGTAGCCCTCGGTGAACAGCAGGTAGAGCACCGCGAGCACCCCGTCGAGCCGCTCGGGGAGCACGTCGTCGGCCGGCACCCGGTACGGGATGCCCGCGTGCGCGATCTTCTGCCGGGCCCGCACGAGCCGCTTGGTCATGGCCGCCTCGCCGACGCCGAACGCGCGGGCGATCTCCGGGACGGTGAGCCCGCACAGGGTCCGCAGCGTGAGCGCGACGCGTGACTCGAGCGGGAGAGCCGGGTGGCAGCACGTGAAGATCAGCCGCAGCCGGTCGTCGGTCACGGCGCTCCCGGCACCGTCGTCGGGGTTCTCGGCGGCGGACGCGCCGCCGTGCAGCTCGAGCGCGTCCATCGCCGCCACCTCCCGGAGCTTGCGTGCCTCTGTCGTCGCGCGCCGGAGCCGGTCCAGCGCACCGTTGCGTGCGGTGGTCGTGAGCCAGGCGCCCGGCCGGTCGGGCACCCCGTCGACCGGCCACCGCCTCGCGGCCGCCACGAACGCGTCCTGGGCGGCGTCCTCGGCGAGCGCGAAGTCGCCCGTGAGCCGGATCAGGGTGGCGACGACGCGCCCCCACTCGGCGCTGAACGCCGAGGTGAGGGCAGCGTCGACGTCGGTCACTCCGACCACAGCGGCCGGATCTCGATCGCGCCGAGACGCGCCGACGGGTGCTTCGCCGCGATCTCGATCGCCTCGTCGAGGTCCGCGGCCTCGATGAGCCCGATGCCGGCGACCTGCTCGGCGACCTCGGCGTAGGGCCCGTGCACGACGGCGGTCTCGCCGCCCTGGACGCGCACCGTGCGCGTCTCGTCGGGCAGCCGGAGGCGGTACCCGCCGCGGTCGACGTCGCGCCGCTGCATCTCCTCGACCCACTCGGTCGGCGGCGTCCGGTCGGGCTCGTGCGCGGGCGCGTCGGGGACGGCGGCCATCAGAAGCATGTACTGCATGGTTCCTCCTGGGGGGTGCGACGGGAAGGGGTCCGGGGTCCGGCTCAGAACGGCCAGACCTCGCGCACCTCGATCGACCCGAAGCGGGCCACCGGGTGCAGCGCGGCGATCTCGACGGCGCGGTCGATGCTCTCGGCCTCGATGAGGTCGTAGCCGGCGATGAGCTCCTTGTACTCGGCGAACGGCCCGTCGGCGACGAGCGTGCGCCCGTTGCGGACCCGGACGGTCGTGGCGTCCTCGATGTCGCGGAGGCGGTTGCCCTCGAGACGCCTGCCGAGGCGCGGGACGTGCACGTCGACCCAGGTGCTCGGGTCGTTGTCGTCGGCGGTCGGCGTGGCCTCGGGGTCGACACGGACGAGCATCACGAACTGCATGGGGACTCCCTGGGTCGTGCGCCCCGGGTGGGGCGGCTTCGTACAGGCACGACGAACGGGATCCCGCGACGAGGACACGTCGGACGACGGAATCTCGGACGAGCTCTCCCGCGCCCTGGCAGGCGGTCGCCGGCGGCCGAGCGCCACGCCCCCGTCGTCCCAGGACCGGTCCGGGGCACGGGACCGTGTCGCGCGCCGGGCCGCTCCCGGTCTGCCCTCGGGCCGCCCCTGCGACCCGCCGCTAGGGTCGGCTCATGAGCCACCGCGCCGCCCCCGCCGCCGCATGAGGCCCGCCGCGGCGCGCACCCTGCACGGGCTCGTCGCCGTGATGGTGCTCGCGGGGGTCGGCGTCGAGGTGGTGACGGCGTTCACCGACGGACCGGGCGTCGCGGGGACCATGGCCGAGCGCCTGACGCGCCTGTTCAGTTACTTCACGATCCAGTCGAACCTGCTGGTCGGCGGCACGTCGGCGCTGCTCGCGCTCGACCCGCAGCGGGACGGGCGGGTGTTCCGCGTGCTGCGGCTCGACGGACTGCTGTGCATCGGCGTGACCGGGATCGTCTACCACGCGGTGCTCGCGGGGCTGCAGGAGCTGACGCCGTCGGGCGCGTTCGCGAACCTGCTCCTGCACACGACGGTGCCGGTCGTCGCCGTCGTCGCGTGGCTCGTCGTCGGGCCCCGTCCCCGTGCCGACCGCGCGACGGTGCTGTGGTCGGTCGCGTACCCGGTCGCCTGGCTCGTGTACACGTTCGCGCGCGGGGCCGTCGTCGGCTGGTACCCGTACCCGTTCCTCGACGTCGGCGAGATCGGCGGGGCGCAGGCCGTGCTCAACGCGCTCGTCGTCGCGGTGGTGTTCCTGCTGCTCGCGGGCGTCGTCGCGTTCGTCGAGCACCGGCTGCCCCCGACGCCACGCACCGTGCGGGACGGCTCCGGGGCGGTGGACGACCCCGACGCGTCGGTGGACGCCCGGGTGTGACGAGCCCAGCGGCCCGGCACCCCTACCTCGACGACCCCTCGGGGTTCGTCGCGCTCGCGCACCGCGGCTTCGCGCCCGACGGCGGGGAGAACTCGCTCGCGGCGTTCGCGGCGGCCCACGACCTCGGCTTCCGCTACGTCGAGACCGACGCGCATGCGACCGCCGACGGCGTGGCCGTGGCCCTGCACGACGCGACGCTCGACCGCACGACGGACGCGCGCGGCCGGGTCGGGGACCTGCCGTGGGCGACCGTCCGGCGAGCGCTCATCGGGGGCCGCGAGCCCGTCCCGCTGCTCGAGGACGTGCTCGGGACGTGGCCCGAGCTGCGGGTCAACGTCGACGTCAAGGACGCGCGCGCCGCCGCCCCCGTCGCCGCGGTGATCGAGCGGACCCGGGCGCACGACCGGGTCTGCGTCGCGTCGTTCTCGGCGGCACGGCGCCGGGCGACGCTCGCGGCGCTGACCCGTCCGGTCGCGACGTCGGCGGCGACGGGCGAGGTGGCCCGCTTCCTCGTGGCGCGCCGCACCGGGCTGGACCGCGCGGCGGCCCGCGCGCTGCGCCCCGTCGACTGCCTCCAGGTGCCGGTCGCCCAGGGGCGGGTGCGCGTGGTCGACGCCGGGACGGTCGCGGCGGCGCACGCGGCCGGTCGGCAGGTGCACGTGTGGACGGTGAACGACCCGGCGCAGATGCGCACGCTGCTGGACCTCGGGGTCGATGGCCTGGTCACCGACCGCGCGGACCTCCTGCGCGACGTGCTGCGCGAGCGGGGCACCTGGCCCTGACGTGCCCGGCGCCTGCCCGCCGTGTGCTCACCGGCCGAGGCCGGGCGGCCGCCACGTGGCCGGACCCCGGGACGTCGTTGTCCCGGGGCCAGACCGGCGGCCGTCGTCGCCACCCGCGCGAGCGCGCCCGGTGTCCCGGGGCGCCGGCGGGGTGCCGACGGGGTCAGACGCGCGCGTACCGGGCGCGCGCGAAGGAGTAGACGCCGAACGCCGCGAAGCCGAGCGCGACGAGCGTCAGGAGGAGCTTGCCGAAGGGGGCGTCGAGCAGCGCGCGCAGCGCACCGTCGAGCCCCTGGGACTGCGCGGGGTCGTGCGTGACCGCGGCCGAGACGAGCAGCACGCCGACGATGCCGAGCGCGATGCCCCGAGCCACGTACCCCGCACGGCCGGCGCGCACGACCCACGTGCCGGGGTGCTCGACGAGGTCGCGCAGGAACGTCTTCTTCCAGCCCTTGTGCACGTGGTAGACGGCGATCGCGACGATGCCGACCCCGACGGCCCCGACGAGCACGAGGCCGAACGGCTTCTCCATGAGCGAGGCGGTCATCGTCGTGGTCTGGTCCGAGCCGCCGCTCGAGCCGGAGCCGCGGGCGACGGAGAACGCGGTCCAGGCCAGCACGAGGTAGACGACGCCCTTGCCGGCGGCCTTGAGCCGGTCGCCGGTCTCCCGGAGGACGGCCGCCTCGGTGAGCTGCCACACGCCGAGCAGCGCGAGCCCGACGACCATGACCCACAGGGCCACGGAGCCCGGCCCGGAGCTCCCGAGGGTCTGGAGGGCGCCGGACTGGCTGGCCTCCTGCGCGCCGGTCGACCACGCCAGCTGGAGCGCGACGAACGCGATGAGCAGGTGCAGGAGCCCGCTCGCGGCGTAGCCGAGGCGCGCGCCCTTCTCGAGAAGCCCGTGGTTGCCCGCCCCGGCTGCTGCAGAGCGCACTGTCGTGTTCATGGCGCACACCTTGGCACCCTGGGGGCGATCCCGCCTGGGCAGGCGTCCAGCAGCGCGTGAGAGTCCTCTCCTGGACGCGCGCACGCCCGCCCGGCAGCGCGCAGGCGTGCCGGGCGGGCGTGTGGTCGTGCGGTGGTGCCGGTGCCCGCTGCGGGCCCCGGTCGGGTCAGGCGGCGGTGCCCCGCGTGGCGGCGGCCAGCGCCGCGCGCAGCCCGTCGGCGTCGAGGTCGGGGCCGTAGCCGGGGGTGCCGGGCTCGATGCGCCAGCTGTCGGCGAGCGTGCCGGCGTCGACGGGGTCGAAGCCCAGCTCGTCGAGCAGCGCGCTGACCTGTGCCTTCGCGTCGTCGTGGTCGGAGGCCACGGCGAGCGCGCGGCGGCCGGGCGTGCCCGACGGGGTGCCGCGCGAGCCCAGGTCGGCGGCGGTGATGTGGTTGAACGCCTTCACGACGGACGACTCCGGGAGGTGCTCCTGGAGCAGCGCGGAGCTCGTCGTCTCGTGCGCGTCGAGCTCGGGGACCTGTCCGTCGCGCTGCCAGTAGTAGTTGTTGGTGTCGATCACGACCTTGCCCACGAGGGGCTCGACGGGGACGCTGCGGTAGGCCTTGAGCGGGATCGTCACGACGACGACGTCCCCCGCCTCGGCCGCCTCCTGCGCCGTCCCGGCACGCGCGCGGTCGCCGAGCTCCGCGACGAGGTCCGTGAGGGTCTCCGGGCCGCGCGAGTTGCTCACCACCACGTCGTACCCGTGCTCGACGGCGAGGCGCGCGAGCGTCCCGCCGATGTGTCCGCTGCCGATGAGTCCGATGGTCGTCATGGTGGCTCGAACCGTGCGGGACGCCGAGGTGTTCCCGGCGCGGTGCCGCCGCGTCGGGCACCCGCCCAGGAGCGTGCGCAAGCGCTTCGACGCAGTGTCGCGTTCATCCCTTTGTCGCTGGTTCGCCCCGGGATGCCTCTGCTACTGTCCGGACAGGTCACAGAGCCCTGATAGGTGTCAGCAAACGCACGTCGGCACCCGGGCCCCGTGCTGCCGGGTGGACCTCTCGGCTCCGCACCGCTCATGCTTCTGGGGGAAGTCCATGATCACCGAGTCCCTGGACCTCACGCGGAGCCCGCTGGACGGCCCGGGGCTCAGCGACCGGACCACGGTCGACCGCCGGCTGGTGCACCGCGCGGCGCTGAGCGAGGTCTTCGTGACCGACTCGGCGCAGGTCGGGGAGGCGGCGTACGAGGTCGGCGCGCAGCTGCCGCCGCAGCACGGCTACTACGGCGACCACACCGGCCGCGTCCCCCGGGTCGACCCGCTGCTGCTCCTGGAGTGCTGTCGGCAGGCCGAGACGCTCGTCGCACACGCCTACCTCGGCGTCCCGCTCGGCCAGCACTTCGTCCTGCGCTCGTGGGACATGGCGTTCCCCGGCACCGGCGAGATCCCGGTCGGCTACGCGCCCCCGACGCTGCGCCTGCTCGTCGAGGTTGAGCGCCCCCGCACGGTGCACGGGGTCCTGCGCTCGCTGACCTACCGCGTGACCGTCTTCGTCGCGCAGCCAGTCGGGGAGTCCGAGGTCGGGCGGCTGTCGACCGAGGTCATGTTCGCCTCCCCGATGGCGTACCGCGCCCTGCGGGACACGCGCCGCCGCACGACCCTCGTGACCAGCGCCGGCCTGCGCGACGCCCCCGTGCCGCCGCCCCTCGACCCGGCCCTCGTCGCCCGGGCGCACGAGCGCAACGTGGTGCTGACCACGGTCGAGGCCGACGAGCACGAGGTCCGCGGGGTCCTGCGGCTGCCCTTCGCCAACGCGAGCCTGTTCGACCACGCGCAGGACCACGTGCCCGCGATGGTGCTGACCGAGGCGGCCCGTCAGCTGGCCCTCGTCGCGCTCGCCGACGTGCACGGCCTGTCCGCGCAGCACACGCACGTCGGTGCCGTCAGCGGGCAGTTCCTGCAGTACGTCGAGCTCGACGAGCCGACGGTCCTGCACATGGAGGCCCCCCGGCCGCCCGTGCGGTCGGCGCCCGACCAGCCGCCGCGCTCGACCGTCGCCGTGCGGGTCGTGCAGGGCGACCGGCCCGCCGCGACCATCGAGCTCGCGCTCGACACGCTGCCGGGACCGCTGGGCGCCCACCGGGCGGGCGCGTGACGGTCGGCACGGTGGTCCCGGCCGGCGCTGGCGCTGCCGACCACAGCCGTCCCGCGGGGCCGTCCCGCGGCGACGCACCGACCGCGCGGCCCGCGCCGCCGACCCCGGAGGGTGCTCGTGCCTGATCCGCGTGTTCTGGTGGTGGGCGCCGGGCCCGTCGGTCTCGTCCTCGCGTGCGAGCTGCTGCGGCGCGGGATCGACGTGCGGGTCGTCGACAAGCGCACGCAGGCACCGGCGCACTCGAGGGCGGCGATCCTCTGGCCGCGCCAGCTCGAGCTCCTGCGCCGGACGGGCGTGACGCCGCGGCTGCTCGAGCGCGGTCACCGGGTCGACGCCGTCGCGTTCTGGTCCGAGGGTCGCCGCAAGGGCACCGTGCGGATCTCGACGGTGCCCGACGCGCTCTACCCGTTCGCGGTGACGATCCCCCAGACCGTGACGGAGGAGATCCTCGCGCAGCGCGTCGTCGAGCTCGGCGGGACGATCGAGAGCGGCACCGAGCTGCTCGTGCTGTCGCACCCCGACGAGCGCGACGGCGGCCCGCACGTGTCGCTGCGCGGTCCCTCGGGCGAGGTGACCTATGAGCGGTTCGACTGGGTGGTCGGCGCGGACGGCGCCCACAGCACGGTCCGCCGTCTGCTCGAGGTGCCGTTCACCGCGGCCCCCGTCAACGTCGCCTTCGGCATCTGCGACGCCCCCGTCGAGGGCGCGCCGTCGGACCGCACGGTGCACTACTTCTGGTCCGGCGCCGGGATGATCGGCCTCGCCCCGCTGCGCGAGGGCGTCTACCGGGTCGCGATGAGCCTGCCGACGGCCGAGGGGCCGCCGCCGCCGCGCGAGCTGTTCCAGCGCCTGCTCGACGAGCGTGCGCCGGGCTCCGGCACGGTGGGCGAGCCGGAGTGGACCGCGGCCTTCGCGGTGCGCTTCGGGACGGCCGGGGCCTTCCGGAAGGGCTCGTGCTTCCTCGTGGGCGACGCCGCGCACATCATGAGCCCGGCCAACGGTCAGGGGATGAACACCGGCGTGCAGGACGCGGTGAACCTCGGCTGGAAGCTCGCGGCCGTGATCCGCGGCGAGGCGCCCGACGCGCTGCTCGACACCTACGAGACCGAGCGCCGGGCGGCGGCCGTGCGGGTCACCGCCGCGACGGGCGTGCAGACGCGCCTGGGCCTCCTGGGCAGCCCGTGGCGCCGGTGGCTCCGTGACGCCGCGGTGGTCGTCGCGGACCGCACGCGGCTGCTCCAGCGCGCCGCGCCGATGTTCGCCCAGCTCGACACGAGCTACGCGCCGGGCCGGACGCCGCTCCTGGGGAGCCGGTCGCTGCGGGTGGGGGACCGGGTGCCGGCCTTCGTGGACGACGGCAGCGACTGGCCGGGCGCCAGGACGTGGCCCGTCCTCGACGCGGACGCGTGGACCCTCCTGCTCTGGCCGGGGCGTGCCGGTCGTGCCGTCGACCCCGGGCGTGCCGCGGCTATCGCCGCCGGGCTGCCCGACGTCCGGGTCACCGATCTCGCGTCCCTCGCGTCGCCGGCCCTCCGCCGCGTGCTGGGCGGTGCGCCGCGGTTCCTGCTCGTGCGGCCGGACGGCCACCTGGCGGCCCACGGCGGGCTCACCGGCGCCCGCGCCGCCGTCGACGCGGTCCGTGCGGTGCTGCCGGTCAGCGCCGCGGGGGCTCGCCGTCCTGCGTGAGCGACGGCCTCGTGCGCCCGAACTTACGGCGAACCCCGAGTATCAGGGTTCTGCTAGAGATACGGGTTCTGATACCGTCGATCACGACCGAGGGCGTCAGCCGTCGCTCGCCGGATCTGCACCCGTGCTCACCTGGAGGCTGACTTGACCGCCACCATCCCCCGTCTCCCGGACGAGGCCGCGACCGCCGCCGGCGGCGACGAGCCCACCGGGATCGCCTTCTTCGACGTCGACGGCACGCTCCTGCGGCTCACGAGCCTCGTCTCGTTCTACGAGTACTACGTGCGCGGCTTCGCCCCCGTCGAGCGGGCCCGCAGCCTCGACGCGCTCGCGGACCTGCTGCGCGCAGACCTCCCGCGCGAGGAGGCCAACGCGGCCTACTACCGGCTCATCGCGGGCGAGCCCGTCGCGGACATGGCCGCCGCCGGCCGCCGCTGGTTCGCGCAGGTGCTCCTGCAGGGCTTCGTCGACGGCGCCGTCCACGCGCAGCTCGACGTGCACCGCGCCGCCGGCCGCGCGATCGTGCTGGTCTCCGGCTCCTTCCCGGCCTGCCTCGAACCCGTCGCCGCGCACCTCGGCGCCGACCGCGTGCTGTGCTCGCGCCCCGAGATCGCGCACGGGCGCTACACGGGCTGGATCGGCACCCCGATGATCGGGGACGCCAAGGCCGCCGCGGTCGCCGCGGTGCTCGACGAGCTGGCGCCCGGCACCCCGTCGTGGGCGTACGGGGACCACGAGTCCGACCTGCCGATGCTCGAGCAGGTCCGCACCCCCGTCGTCGTCGGCGCCGACGCCGTGCTCACCCGGCTCGCCCGGGAGCGTGGCTGGGAGGTCCTCGACGGCGAGGGGCCGCTCGCCGCGACCGCCGAGACCCGCCCGGCCGCGAGCCGGGCGCGCTGACAGCCCCGGCCTCGGCGGCACCGGGATGCGCACCGCCACGCGGCTCGCACCGGTGCGAGGGGCGTCGAGGTCGGGGCCTCGTCCACGCACGGCCGAGCGGGCAGCGACCCGTGGACCCGCTCGACCCGTCCGACCGTCCCGAGGAGCCGCCGTGCGTGCCGTCCAGCTCTCCGAGCACGGCGGGCCCGAGGTGCTGCGGGTCGCCGAGGTCGCGGAGCCGGTCCCGGGAGCCGGGGACGTGCTGGTCGAGGTCGCCTGCACGGGCGTGACGTCGGCCGACGTCCAGGTCCGCCGGGGTCGGGTCGCCGTGGACCTCCCGCACGTCCCGGGCCTCGCGGTCAGCGGCCGGGTCGTCGCGGTCGGCGAGGCGGTGACGACGCTGGTTCCCGGGCAGCGGGTGGTGGCGCTGGTCCTCGCCGGCGGAGGGGCCGCGGAGCTCGTGGTGGCGCCGGGGTGGGCGGTCGTGGCGCTGGAGGGCGAGCTCGAACGGCTCTCCGACGCCGTCGCGGCCGCGGTGCCGTGCGACGTGACGACCGCCTGGGGGCTCCTCGAGGCGGCGCGGGTCGGGGAGCGCGAGACGGTGCTCGTGCTCGCTGCGGCCGGCGGTGTCGGCTCGGCGGCGGTCCAGCTCGCGATCGCGCAGGGGGCGATCGCGGTGGCCGCCGTCGAGCACGACGCCGCACGGGCCAGCGCCCGCAGCTGGGGTGCCCGGCACGTCGTGACGTACGACGGGCTGACGCAGCCGGGCCACCCGCTCGACGACCTGCTGGGCGGGCGTCCGGTGGACGTGGTGCTCGATCCCGTGGGGGGTGCTGTCGGGCGGGCCGCGGCGGCGACCCTCGGCTTCGGCGGGCGCCACGTCGTCCACGGCGACGGCTCCGCCGAGGACGACGTCGTCGCGACGAGCTGGGTGCGCCGGACGGGGACGAGCCTCGTCGGGTACGACCTCCGCGCCCTCGCCGTCGCCGCGCCGGAGCGGCTGCGCGAGCACCTGACGGACGCGCTGCACGCCGTCGCGGACGGGACCGTCGGGCTCGATGTGAGCGCACACCCGCTCGACGACGTCGCCGCGGCCCACGTCGCGCTCGGGTCGCCGACCTCCACCGGGACGCGCATCCTGCACGTCGGAGGGCGCACGCGCACACCCCGGGCCGGGTCCGACGGTGGTCCCGCGCCTGACCACCCCGATTGGTGACCCGAGGGAAACCGTGGTCCGGTGGGGGACCAGTAGGCTGAACCGGACGTCAATCAGAGCCCTGACACGACGCGACGAAGGGGTCACATGAGCAGCAAGGCTGAGTCGGCCAGGATCCAGGCGGAGATCGCCGCGCGTCTGGGGCAGTCGATCAAGAGGGCCGAGCAAGCGCTCATCGCGCGGAAGAGCCAGGCGCTGCGCCCCTTCGACCTCACGGTGCCGCAGTACGCCGCGCTCATGGTCCTCTCGTACTCCCCGGGTCTGTCCGGCGCCCAGCTCGCTCGCGCGTGCATGGTCACGCCGCAGACCATGGCGACGGTGCTGGGGAACCTCAAGTCCAAGGGGCTCATCCGCCGCGACCCGTCCTCGGTGCACAAGAAGGTGCTCGTGACGGAGCTGACGCGCACGGGCCGTGCGGTGCTCAGCGAGGCGGACGCCGCGGCGCGGGCCGTCGAGGACCGGCTCTCCGCGGAGTTCGACCGGGAGGACCAGGAGCAGCTGCGCTCGCTGCTCGAGCGCGCGATCAAGGTGCTGTCGAGCGACGGTTGAGCCCGGCCCGGGGGCCGGGCTCAACCGGTGCGCGTCACCGGCGCGTCGAGCCTGCAGGTGACCGCCCGCGGACGTGCGCCGACGCCGGCGTGTGCCGGCGACCCGCCGTCAGACCGTGCGGGCGACCTCGGTGAAGTCGAGACGCGTCTGGCGCGGGTAGGTCGCGGGCGTCGAGAGGTCGTCGTGCTCGGCGGGCGCCTGCCCGACGTTGATGACGAGCACCGAGCGCCACGACGTGCCGGCGAGCAGGTCGGCGTCGAGCGCGGCGGCGTCGAACCCGCCCATCGGTCCGGCGTGCAGGCCGGCGGCCCGGAGCCCGACGATCAGGTACCCGGCCTGCAGGAACGCGTTGTCGCGGGCCATCGCGGCGCGCGCCTCGGGGGCGCCGGCGAGGCCCTCGGCGACGGCGGCCATGTGGGGCGCGAGGCGGCCCATGTGCTCGTGGAAGTCGACGTCCGTCGCGACGACGAGGCTCAGGGGCGCGCGCTCGGTCTTGGCGCGGTTGCCGCCGGCCATGTGCGCGGCGAGGCGCGCGCGGCCCTCGGGGGAGCGGACGACGAGCACGCGCATCGGGCTCGTGTTCATCGCGGTGGGTCCCCAGCGGACGAGGTCGTACACGGCGGCGAGCTGCGCGTCGGTGATCTCGTCGGCGGAGAAGGTGTTGACCGTGCGGGCCTCGCGGAACAGGAGGTCGGCGGTCTGCTCGTCGAGGACGAGCGGGGTCTCGGACGGGCTCAGCGTGTCGGTCGTCATGATTGCTTGAAGTGTCAAGTCTTGCGCCGGATTCCGGCGGCGGACGTCGTGTGCGTCACACGCGCCGGACGTTGGGGGAACCTTCGCTGCGCGTTCACCGAATTTCGACAGAAACCGATTGACTGTCGATAGGTCGCTGCCCGAGGATCGACGCATGACCGCTGCGCGCTCCACCGGGTGTGACGCGTGACCGCCGACTGGGTGGGTCACCTCGCGGACACCCCGTGGGCCGTCGTCGTGCTCGGGCTCGTCACGGTCGTCGACGGGTTCTTCCCCCCGGTCCCGAGCGAGTCGGCGGTCGTCGCGCTCGCGGCCCTCGGTGCGGCCGGCCGCGGCCCGGATCCGGCGGTCGTCGGCGTCGTCGCGGCGCTCGGGGCGTTCGCGGGCGACCAGGTGGCGTACACGCTCGGGCGGCGCCTGCCTGCCGGCGGTCGTGGCGTCGTCCGCTCGCGCCACGGCCGGCAGGTGCTCGCCTGGGCCGAGGACGCCCTCGCACGGCGCGGCGGCGTCCTGATCCTGGCCGCGCGGTTCACGCCGGGGGGACGGGTGCTCGTGAACATGACGGCCGGGGCCGTCGGGTTCCCCCGCGGACGCTTCAGCGCGATCGCCGCGCTCGCCGCCGTGCTCTGGGCGGCGGGCTCCGTGCTGCTCGGGGTCGGTGCCGGGCACCTGCTCGCCGCCCACCACCCGCTCGTCGGGATGGGCGCCGGGGTCGCCGGTGGGCTGCTCGTCGGGCTGGTCGTGGACCGCGTGCTGCGGCTGCGCGCCGCGGGTGCAGCGCGGCGCGCGGCTCCCCGCCGCACGCCCGAGGCGGCTGCGTGCGCCCGGTGCGCGGACCCCGCGCCCGCCGAGCTCACGTTCGCGGTGCACCGCCTGGCGTGACCGGTCGCGCGTCCGCCGGGCGCGCGCCGCGCAGGGCTCAGAGGAGCGCGAGCACGCCCAGCACGCCGACCGCGATCCCGAGCGCCAGCGAGACGCCGATCAGCACGGCGTGCACGGTGCGGAACCGCGTCGCGCGCCCGGACGCGTCACGCGAGCGCGGGTCGGCGGCGATGCGCTGCCAGAAGCGCGGCCAGATCAGCAGGTTCCACAGGCCGGTCGCCACGAGGAGGATCGCCCACGGGGTCGGCAGCAGGATCGCGTCGGAGGTCACGGGGGAAGTATCCCGTGGTGGGCGTCGGGGTGGCGCCGCCCTCACGGCGCGTGGCGGTCCAGGAACTCGTACACCTCGGTCGCGTCGACGCCCGGGAACGCCCCGGTCGGCAGCGCCGCGAGCGTGCTCGCGTGCGGGCGGGCGCTCGGCCACGACCGTCCGGCCCACCGCGTCGCGAGCTCCTCGGGCGCCTCGCGGCAGCACGCCGCGTCCGGGCAGCGGGACGCCGCACGCTCCGGCGTCTCGCGACCGCGGAACCAGCGCACGTGCGCGAAGGGCACACCGACCGACACCGAGAACTCGCCCTCGGGCGACCCCTGCACGCGCGACGTGCACCAGTAGGTGCCCGACGACGTGTCGGTGTACTGGTAGTACGGGCTGAACCGGTCCGGGATCGAGAACACCACGCGCGCGGTCCAGTGCTTGCACACCGGCTGCCCCTCGATCGCCCCGAGCGGGTCGGACGGGAAGCGCACGCCGTCGTTCTCGTACGCCTTGTGCAGCGTGCCGCTCTCGTGGACCTTCATGAAGTGCACCGGGATGCCGAGGTGCCGGGTCGCGAGGTTCGTGAAACGGTGCGCGGCGGTCTCGTAGGTCACGGCGAACGCGTCGCGCAGGTCCTCGACCGAGAGCCGCCGCTCGGCCTTGGCCTCGCGCAGCAGCGCCACGGTGCCGTCCTCGGGCAGCAGCAGCGCGGCCGTCAGGTAGTTGGTCTCGACGCGCTGGCGCAGGAAGTCCCCGTAGTCGCGCGGCTCGGTGTGCCCGAGGACGTGGCTCGCGACCGCCTGGAGCAGCGCCGAGCGGGGGTCGGCCGAGGACGTCAGCCCGTGCGGGAGGTAGATGCGGCCGTGCTCGAGGTCGGTGACCGAGCGGGTCGAGTGCGGCAGGTCGTGCACGTAGTGCAGCGAGAAGCCGAGGTGCGCGGCGATGTCGGCGGTGCCGCGCTGCGACAGCGGCCCGCCCGGGTGCCCGACGGCGGCGAGCAGCCCACGCGCGTGCTCCTCGAGGTCGGGGAAGTAGTTGTCCTGCGCGCGCATCGTCGCGCGCAGCTCGGCGTTGGCGCGGCGGGCCTCCTCGGGGGTCGCGGCCTTCTCGGTGAGGAGCCGCTGGACCTCGGCCTGGAGCCGGACGAGCGCCTCGAGCGCGTCGCTCGGCAGCGACCGCCCGACCTTGACGAGCGGGACCTGCAGCGACGCGAACAGGGGGCCGCGCTGGGCCCGCTCGAGCTCCACCTCGAGGGCCGCGCGCCGGCTCGGGGCCTCGTCGCGCAGCAGCTCGGCGAGCGGGACGTCGAGCGCGTGCGCGACCTGCTGCAGCAGCGAGAGCTTGGGCTCGCGGTGGCCGTTCTCGAGCATCGAGACCTGGGAGGCCGCGCGCCCGATCGCCGCGCCGAGGTCGTCGAGCGTCATGCCGCGCGCGGTGCGCAGATGCCGGACGCGGCGCCCGAGCACGAGCGTGTCGACGCCCGGCTCCGCGGTGTCGTCGGGCACGGCCCGGGTCCGCACCGGGGCCGGGGCGGCCGGGGTCCGCGCGGCACCGCTCCGCCCGTCGGCCGTCGTCCGCGGTCCCGGCCCGCCCCGGTCCGCGCTGGTCCGGGGGCCGCGGTGGCCCGCCCTCGCCGGGTCGGGGGACTGTCCGGGCCTCGTCGCCTCGGTGGAGATCGCCATGCTCGACGGTCGCAGACCGGCTCCGCTTCTGTCGAGGAGAAGGATCGCCGATCTTCTGCGCGCTGGGAGGGCTCCCGCAGGTCGACGCGGGTCCAGGGTGAGTTGCACGAGGGAACCATCGAGAAGAACCGGAGGACATCGTGAACGAGACGACCGCGACGACGGGGCCGACGAGCACGAGCACGGCACGGGAGCGGTCCGCCGGCACGGCCCGCCCGGGCGGCACGACCCGGCCCGGGGACCAGGTGCAGACACCGGAGGAGCTGGCCCACGAGTGGGCCACCGACCCGCGCTGGGCCGGCGTCCGCCGCGACCACACCGCCGAGGACGTCGTGACGCTGCGCGGCTCGGTCCGCGAGGAGCACACCCTCGCCCGCCGCGGGGCGGAGCGGCTCTGGGAGCTGCTGCACACCCGCGAGTGGGTGCCCGCGCTCGGCGCCCTGACCGGGAACCAGGCCGTGCAGCAGGTCAAGGCCGGCCTCGAGGCGATCTACCTCTCTGGCTGGCAGGTCGCCGCCGACGCGAACCTCTCCGGCCAGACCTACCCGGACCAGAGCCTCTACCCGGCGAACAGCGTCCCGGCGGTCGTGCGCCGCATCAACAACGCGCTGCTGCGCGCCGACCAGGTCGAGTCCTCGGAGAACGGCGGGCGCCGGACGCGCGAGTGGCTCGCGCCGATCGTGGCCGACGCGGAGGCCGGCTTCGGGGGGCCGCTCAACGCCTACGAGCTCATGGCGGCGATGATCGCGGCCGGCGCGGCGGGCGTGCACTGGGAGGACCAGCTCGCGGCCGAGAAGAAGTGCGGCCACCTGGGCGGCAAGGTCCTGGTCCCGACGAGCCAGCACGTGCGCACGCTGAGCGCCGCGCGGCTCGCGGCCGACGTCGCGGGCGTGCCCACGGTCGTCGTCGCGCGGACCGACGCGCTCGGCGCCGACCTGCTCACGTCCGACGTCGACGAGCGCGACCAGCCGTTCCTCACCGGCGAGCGCACGCCCGAGGGCTACTTCCGGGTCCGCTCGGGGCTCGACGCAGTCGTCTCCCGGGCAGGCGCCTACGCCGAGTACGCCGACCTGCTCTGGGTCGAGACGTCGACGCCCGACCTCGCCCTCGCCCGGGAGTTCGCCGAGCGCATCCACGAGCGGTTCCCCGGCAAGCTCCTCGCCTACAACTGCTCGCCGTCGTTCAACTGGCGCTCGCACCTCGACGACGCCACGATCGCGCGCTTCCAGAAGGAGCTCGCGGCCAGCGGCTACGCGTTCCAGTTCATCACCCTGGCCGGTTTCCACGCGCTCAACCACTCGATGTTCTCGCTCGCCCGCGGGTACGCCGAGCGCGGCATGAGCGCGTACGTCGAGCTCCAGGAGGCCGAGTTCGCGTCGGAGCCCGACGGCTACACCGCCACGCGCCACCAGCGCGAGGTCGGCACCGGCTACTTCGACAAGGTCGCCACCGCGATCGACCCCCGGAGCGCCACGCTCGCGCTCGCCGGGTCCACGGAGGCGTCGCAGTTCGCCCACTGAGCGGACGCACGCCCGCGGGCGGTGCGGGGTCCCCGCGACCCGGGGCCCGTTGCCCCGCACCGTCCGCCCGTCCGGCCCCGGCCGTCCCGCACCACCCGCACTGCACCGATCCACGCATGACCCCGCACGCCCCCGAGAGGAGCACGCCATGTCCACGCTGACCGAGCCGACGGCCACCACGTCGACCCCGCTGCCGAGCACCACCACCCCGACGATCGAGGTCCTGGGCGCCGTCGTGCCCGGGAGCGACACCGTCCTGACCCCGGACGCGCTCGCGTTCGTCGCCGAGCTGCACGCCCGGTTCGCGGGTCCCCGCCACGACCTGCTGCTCGCCCGCCAGCGCCGCCGCGAGCGCTTCGCGAACGGCCTCGACCCCGACTTCCGCCCCGAGACCCGGCACGTCCGGGACGACCCGACCTGGCGCGTCGCCGGCCCCGGCCCGGGGCTGGAGGACCGCCGCGTCGAGATCACCGGCCCGACCGACCGCAAGATGACGGTCAACGCGCTCAACTCGGGGGCGAAGGTGTGGCTCGCGGACCTCGAGGACGCGACCTCGCCGACGTGGGAGAACGTCGTGGGCGGGCAGGCGAACCTCGCGCTCGCCATCCGCGGCCGCATCGACTTCACGTCGGAGGAGGGCAAGGAGTACCGCGTCGGCCCGACGACGCCGACCATCGTGATGCGCCCGCGCGGCTGGCACCTCGCCGAGAAGCACCTCCGGTTCACCGACCGCGCCGGGCAGCGCACACCGGCGTCCGCGAGCCTCGTCGACGCCGGGCTCTACCTGTTCCACAACGCGCACGCGCTCATCGCGCGCGGCCGGGGCCCGTACCTGTACCTGCCCAAGATCGAGGGCTACCTCGAGGCGCGGCTGTGGAACGACGTGTTCGTGTTCGTCGAGCAGGAGCTGCGGCTGCCGCGCGGGTCGATCCGCGCGACCGTCCTCATCGAGACGATCACGGCGGCGTTCGAGATGGAGGAGATCCTCTACGAGCTCCGCGAGCACTGCGCGGGCCTCAACGCGGGCCGGTGGGACTACATCTTCAGCATCATCAAGAGCTTCCGGGCCCGCGGTCCCCGGTTCGTGCTGCCGGACCGCGCGCGCGTCACGATGACGGTCCCGTTCATGCGCGCCTACACCGAGCTGCTCGTCGCGACGTGCCACCGGCGGGGGGCGCACGCGATCGGGGGCATGTCGGCGTTCATCCCCAACCGCCGCGACCCGGAGGTCACCGAGCGTGCGCTCGCGCAGGTCCGCGCCGACAAGGAGCGCGAGGCCGGGCAGGGGTACGACGGCACGTGGGTCGCGCACCCGGACCTCGTGCCGGTGGCCCGCGCGGTGTTCGACGAGGCGCTGGGCGACCGCCCGGACCAGCGCGACCGGCTCCGCGACGACGTCCGGGTCAGCGCCGCCGAGCTGCTCGACATCGCGTCGGCCGGCGGCGGCGAGCCGGGCGCGGTCACCGACGCGGGCGTGCGCAGCAACGTGTCCGTCGCGCTGCGCTACCTCGAGGCGTGGCTGCGGGGGAGCGGCGCCGTCGCGATCGACAACCTCATGGAGGACGCCGCGACCGCCGAGATCTCCCGCTCGCAGCTGTGGCAGTGGGTGCACCACGAGATCGTCACGGCCGAGGGCACGACGATCACGGCCGAGCACGTCGAGGGGGTGCTCGGATCGGTGCTCGCGGCGCTCCCGAGGTCGCCGGGCGACCGGTACGACGACGCCGCCCGGCTGCTCCGCGAGGTCGCGCTCGACGAGCACTACCCGACGTTCCTGACGGTGCCGGCGTACACCCAGCACCTCGTCGGGCGGTCCGCGCCCTGACCGGCGGACGCTCCGAGCCCGGGGGGCGCGCGACGCGTGTCCGCCCTGGGCGAAGAAAAAACCTCTGGCGGATCGCCGGAGCCGGACGTAGCGTCGTGGGCACATGGGAAAGGAGGTGGTCCTGAAGTGATTTCTCTTCGGACGCGTGAGGTGACTGTCCGCTAGTCGCCCGAGTACTCGGACGGATTGCTTCGATCCACCCGGTGCCCGCTGGTCCTCAGGACCGCCGGGCGGCGAGCGAGATCCAGGCAGCCACCGCAGCCCGTGGGAGCCGCGCACTCGTCCAGCGCGGCAGGGCCCCGACAGGGGTCCGGCCCACGGGCTGTTCCCTGCCCGGACGCAGGCGGCGGGCGCCGGGCCACGTCGATGCGCCTGCGCCCCACGCACCGCGCCCCACGCACCGCGCCCCACGCTCCGTGACGACGACGTCAGCGAGCCCCGCACGAACGCCGTGCACACCGGTGCGGCACCGGGCCGATCAGCCCTCGTCCTTCGCCGGAGCGCCCTTGCGCCGCCGAGGTGCCGCCGACCGCGGCGGCGTCCGGCGCATGTGGTCCCGCGCCCGCCCGAGGATGTCGGCGAGCGTCTCGACGTCCTCCCGCGAGAGCGGCGCGAGCAGCAGGTCGTCGACCACCGCGACGTGACCCGGCAGCACCCCGCCGAGGACCGCGCGACCCTCGTCGGTGAGGGTCACTGTCACGCTGCGCTCGTCCTCGACGGACGGCGTGCGGACGACGAGCCCGCGCTTCTCCAGCGCCTGCGCCTGGTACGTCAGCCCGCTGCGGCTGTACACGACCCCGTCGGCCAGGTCCGTCATGCGCCGGCTGCCCCCCGGCGCGTCGCCGAGCGTCGCGAGCAGCTGGAACTGCACATAACTGAGCCCGCCCGCGTCCTGGAGCTGCTGCTCGACGGAGTGCCGGAGCAGGCTGCTCGCCTCGATGAGCGCGAAGTACGCGCCGAGCTGCACGGCGTCCAAGGAGCGCGGGGTCAAGGCCATGGCCCGATCCTATCCGTGCTTCGAACCCGTAGCACTTGCTTCTGATTCGAAGCAGCAGTAGCGTCGTCCGTAGTTGCTTCGAACCCGAAGCACATGACGGACGGAGATCGACCATGAAGGCAGTGCGTTTCCACGAGACGGGTGGCCCCGAGGTCCTGCGCTACGAGGACGTGCCCCAGCCCGTGCCCGGCGCCGGCGAGGTGCGGGTCCGGGTGGCCGGCTCGGCGTTCAACCCCGCGGACGGCGGGATGCGCGGCGGCTTCCTGCCGATCCCGATCACGCTGCCGCACGTCCCCGGCTACGACGTCTCCGGCACGGTCGACGCCCTCGGCGACGGGGTCGACGGCCTGGCGGTGGGCGACGCCGTCGTCGGCTTCCTCCCGATGACCGCGGACGGCTCCGCGGCGCAGTACGTCGTCGCACCCGCCGACGCGCTCGTCGCGGCGCCGACCCGGATCCCGCTCGCCGACGCGGCCGGGCTTCCGTCCGTCGGGCTCACCGCCTGGCAGGCGCTGTTCGAGGCGGGTGCGCTCGAGGCGGGCCAGCGCATCCTGATCAACGGCGCGGGCGGCCCCGTGGGCGGGTACGCCGTGCAGCTCGCGAAGCGCGCCGGCGCCTACGTCATCGCCACCGCGAGCCCGCGCAGCGCGGAGAGCGTGCGTGCGTCGGGGGCCGACGAGATCGTCGACCACACCACGACGTCGCTCCTGGACGCGGTCGTCGAGCCCGTCGACGTCCTCCTCAACCTCGCGCCGATCACCTCCGAGCGGTTCACCGCCCTGGCGGCGCGGGTCCGCGACGGCGGTGTCGTCGTCTCCACCACCCCGATGGTCGAGACGCCCGACGACCCGCAGCGCGGGGTGCGCGCGGTCACGGTGTTCGTCCACCCCGATGCCGACGTCCTCGCCCGGCTCGTCGCGCTCGTCGACAGCGGCGAGCTCCGCGTCGAGATCGCGGGCCGGGTGCCGCTGGGGGAGCTGCCCGAGCTGCACGCGCAGGCCGAGGCCGGGCAGGTCCACGGCAAGGTCGTGGTCGTCCCGGCAGAGGGCTGACCTCCGCTTCCCCGGCCGCGAGGCCAGAGTCGGTCGCGCGCACTGGATCCGGCCGGCCACACTCGCGCCGGTGCCCGGCGTGAGGCTGTGGTGTGGAACGGGAGCGAGGAACGGAAGGGGGCGTGCCGCGGAGTGCGCGACGGCGACCCGCTCGCACTTACGGCATCAGCGCATGCGCTGGCCTCCGGCATGGTGGCGGTGCTGAGCGGCGGTAGCGGAGAGCCTTCGCGGCGGGTCGCCTCACACGGCGGCGCGACCACCGTCGATGACACGCGTGGTTCCGAGCTGACTTCTGAGACAACCCGCCGCGCGGGCTGGAACCAGCCCGGGCGTCTCGGCCGGGCGTGTCTCAGAACCAAGCGACTGAGACGAAGCCGATCTGACGCGGTGGAGTCGGCGCCGAGAGGCGCGACGAAGGCCCGGCACGATCTCGTGCGTGCCGGACCCTCGTGAGCGGAAGGCGTTCCGACTCGAAGCCCTCAGGTCATGTGCGGGGTCTGCGGCGGCTCCCGTCCGGTCGCGTCCCGCCCGACCGAGCCTGGCGGCGGTCGCTCGTCCTCGAGCCGCCCGTCAGACGGGCGCTCAGCACGACGAGGACTCGGTACCTTGTGGCGCCGAGTCCTCGTCGTGCCGCGTCGACCTGGCGCGCTGCGCTTCGCCTCGTCCCCCCGCTCGTGGCGGCGCGACCGTGACGCGGGCCTGACCGGCCGCGATCCCGTCGACGCTCAGGGCCCAGCGGGAGGCGGCTGCAGCCCCAGCGCCGCGTACGGGTCCGGCGGCGGGGGCGGCGTCACGGCCGCCTCGTTGCGGACGGGGCCGTACGCGATCGTCCGGAGCCCCAGGCCGAGGCCCGCGTAGGCCGCCTTCTTCGTCGTGTACAGCGGGGCGTCGTAGAGGACCGCGGTCGCCGCGCAGAGCAGGTCGGAGCGGTCCAGCTCGCCGTCGCGCAAGGCGTTCCGCCGGCGGGAGGTGCTGAGCTCGGCGTAGATCCGGAGCACGTACTCGTCGATCGGCACCGGGGTCGTCAGGTCCCACGTCTCGAACGCCGTGAACAGCTCCTCGGTCGCCGGGCGCGAGCCCAGCGTGACGGCCAGCTCCAGCGGGATGACGGCGCTGACGAACAGCGCGTCGTCCGGGCCGAACAGCGAGGGGTCGATCCCGGCGAGGACGACGGAGTGGTCGACGGTCACGACGCGGGCCGTCGCGGGGTCGACCGGGTCCGGCCGTTCCGGGTGGGTCGGCGGACGCCGGGCGCCGCAGGTGAGGTCCAGCACCCCGCTCGGGTGGCGCTCGACGTCGAGGATCTCCGCCCGCGCCGCCCAGCGCCGGGCCGGCCGGGTGAGGAACTGGTGGGACGCGCCCTCGACCACCGCGACGGGGGTGCCCGAGTCCGAGACCACGGTGAAGGTCCGCGCGCCGGCGGCCGTGTCGGGGGAGAGCTCGTCCAGGCGCGGGAGTCCGTCCTGCGACGTGACGACGTGCTCGCGCTCGCGGACCGACGTGACCGCCGCCGTCGGGCGTGGCAGCCCGGCCCGCAGGTAGGCCTGCGGCGCGGGCAGGGGGTCCGGGACCGTGACGAAGGCCATGGCTCGGACTGTAGCGACGGCCGTCGCGCCGGCCGGTCCGGCTCGTCCGGACGATCCGGGCACGTGCGCCCTCGGGCCTCCGTCCGGGCGACCGCCGCCCGAACCGCCCCCGCCCTCCACCACCGTGCGGCAGGGTGGTGCGGCACCCCCGCACCGCACCCCGGAAGGCCCCCCATGGCGATCTCGTTCGACAAGCTCCAGACCCGCGCGCCCGAGCTGGTCAACCTCGCCAAGAAGGCGCAGTTCAACCTCAGCAAGCACGACCTCGAGGGGCACGCCGCGAAGGTCGCGCTGTGCCTCGACCACTCGGGGTCGATGCGCGCGGCGTACGCGAGCGGGCAGATGCAGGCGCTCGCGGAGCGGGTGCTCGCGCTCGGGACGCAGCTCGACGACGACGGCTCGATCGACGTGTTCTTCTTCGGCACCGAGGCGTGGCACGCCGGGGAGCTCACGCTCGACGACTACCGCGGCGGCGTCGACCGGCTGCGCGCCGGGCGGCACCTCGGGCTGACCGACTACGCCGGCGCGATCCGCGCGGTCCGCGAGCACTACGGGCTGGCGGGTCCCGGCGCGACGGCGGACGTCCCCGTGTACGTGCTGTTCCTGACCGACGGCGCCCCGACGAGCCGCACGGCCGCGACGAACGAGCTGCGCGACGCGTCGGGTAGCCCGGTGTTCTGGAAGTTCCTCAGCATCGGCGGCGAGGACATCCCGTTCCTGCAGAAGCTCGACGACCTGAGCGACCGGGTCGTCGACAACGCGGACTACCAGCCCGTCGGCGACCTCACGCTCGTCCAGGACCAGGCCCTGTTCGACCTGCTGCTCGTCGAGTACCCGGAGTGGCTCGCCGAGGTGCGGGGGCGCGGGATCCTGCGCTGACCGGTGGGGGTGTCCTCGGCGCGGCACGCCGCGGTGAGAGGGTAGTGCGATGGCCCAGCTGAAGACTCCTGCCGAGATCGACCAGATGCGACCCGCGGGCGCGTTCATCGCGCACGTCCTGACGTCGCTGCGGTCGGTCGCGGCCGTGGGCGTGAGCCTGCGTGACCTCGACGCGCACGCGCACGGCCTGATCCGGGAGGCGGGCGCGCACTCGGTGTACCTCGGCTACCACCCGTCGTTCGGCGCGATCCCGTACCCGGGCGTGCTGTGCACGTCGGTCAACGACGCCGCGCTGCACGGGCTGCCGTCCGACTACGTGCTGCGCGACGGCGACGTGCTGAGCATCGACTTCGCCGCGCAGGTCGAGGGCTGGGTCGCCGACTCCGCGCTCACGTTCCAGGTCGGCACGCAGAGCCCCGAGGCGACGCGGCTCATCGAGACCACCGAGCGTGCGCTCGCCGCGGGCATCGCCGCCGCGCAGCCCGGGGCCAGGATGGGAGACATCTCGGCGGCGATCGGCGAGGTCGGCCGCAGCGCGGGGTACGGGATCAACGCGGACTTCGGCGGGCACGGCGTCGGGCGCACGATGCACGAGGAGCCGCACGTGCCGAACCTGGGCCGTGCCGGGTCGGGCCAGCGGCTCAAGGCAGGCCTCGTCATCGCGATCGAGCCGTGGTTCATGGCCGGTGGCGACGGCTACGTCATGGACCCCGACGGCTGGACGATCCGCTCGGCCGACGGCTCGCTCGCCGCGCACGCCGAGCACACCGTCGCGATCACGCCTGACGGGCCCGTCGTGCTCACCGAGCGTGGCGCCTGACGACGCGGTGAGGCGCTCGCGCGAGCGCGGTCGCGGACGGCCGGCGCGGGAGCGTGGCGGCCCTCGTCGTGCCCTCGCCCCGCCGTCGCCCGGTCGGCCCACCCTGCTCCGGCGGATGCTCCCGGTATGCCCGGGTCCGTCGGGTGAATGCTCACCCGGGTGAAGCCCGGGACGGGCGTGCCCGGGGAGTGCGCGCTAGCGTCGCCAACGGGGGCAGGGATGGCGTGCGAGCGTCCGACCGGGGTGCTGCCTTCCGTGTGACCCGGCGCAGGTGCCCGCCACCCCCGCGCGGGCACCGTTGGTCGAGCAGGGCACGGAGCGCACATGACCCAGATCCCGGACGGCGACGTGGTCGCCGGTGTCGACGCGGGCGCGATGCTGTCGCTGCTCGACGAGCTCTCGGCGACTGTGACCGGGGACTTCTCGGTGCAGGACATCCTGCAGCAGCTCGCGGAGGGCGTCACCGACCTGCTGGGCCTCGCCGGCGCGGGCGTCTCGACGCCGAGCCGCACGGGCGAGCTCCTGGTCGTGGCGTACGCGACGCAGCGCCGCGTCGAGCAGCTCGACCGCGTGCAGGAGGCGCTCCAGGCGGGCCCGGCACCGGACGCCCACGTCTCCGGGCGGGTCGTGGCGTCGCGGGACCTGCGCGTCGAGGGTGCTTGGCCGCACTTCCAGCAGCGCGCGACCGAGCTCGGGCTGCCCAGCGTCACGGCGGTCCCGCTGCGCGCCCGCGGCGAGGCGCTCGGGGTCCTGACGCTCTACCGCAGCGAGCCGGTGGGCCTCGGGCGCGGCGAGCTCGCCGCCGTGCGGACGCTCGCGAACCTCGCGGCGTCGTACCTCGTCGTCGCGATCGACCGGGAGGCCGCCGCCCAGGCGCAGGGCGAGCTCGCGCACCAGGCCGCGCACGACCCGCTGACAGGGCTGCCGACGCGCCGGGTCTTCTTCGAGCAGCTCGACGAGGCGCTCACGCTCGTGCGCCGCGACCTGTCGACCGTCGGGGTCCTGTTCATCGACGTCGACGGCCTCAAGCGCGTCAACGACACGTACGGGCACGCGCTCGGCGACCAGCTCCTGCTCACGTGCGCCGAGCGGATCCGGGCGGCGCTGCGGCCCGACGACCTGCTCGCGCGCCTCGCGGGGGACGAGTTCGTGGTCGTGCTCGAGCACCTCGCGTCCGCCGACGTCGCGTGCACGGTCGCGCAGCGCATCTGCGACAGCCTCGCGCTGCCGATGCTCACCGAGGGGCACCTCCTGCAGCCGTCCGCCAGCATCGGCATCGCCGTGAGCGACGAGCCGGGCGTGACGTCCGACCTGCTCGTCTCGCAGGCCGACGCCGCGATGTACCGGGCGAAGCGCCGGCGCAAGGGCAGCTTCCAGCTGTTCGACCCCGTCGTGCACGCGTCCGAGCAGGCCGAGGCGATCTCCTACGAGCAGCTGTCGAGCGAGCTCGAGACGGCGATCCGCGACGAGCAGCTCGAGGTCCACTACCAGCCGATCCTCGAGATCATGGACCCGCGGATCGGCTCCGCCCGGCCCGACCCCCTCGCTGCGCCGGGTGCGCTGTACGCGGTCGAGGCGCTCGTGCGGTGGCGCCACCCGCGGCACGGGCTGCTCTCCGCGGGGGCGTTCATCGGGGCGGCCGTGCGCAGCGGGCTCATCGTCGAGCTCGGCGCGTGGGTCCTGCGCACCGCGTGCCGCCAGCTCGTCACGTGGGACGCGGTGCTGGGCCGGCGCGCGCCGCGGCGGCTCTTCGTCAACGTCTCGCCCGCCGAGCTGAGCGACCCCGGCCTGCTCGAGCGCATCACGCGCGACCTGTCCGCGGCGGGCCTGGCGGGCGACCGGCTCACCCTGGAGATCACGGAGAACGGGCCGCTCGACTCCTCGACGTTCCCCGCCGAGGTCATCGACGGCCTGCGCCGCCTCGGCTGCCACCTCGCGATCGACGACTTCGGCACCGGGCACTCGACGCTCGGCCGGGTCGTCGAGATCCCCGCGTCCGTGCTCAAGATCGACCAGTCGTTCACCAGCGCGCTCCCGGGCAGCGTCGAGTCGGCCGCGGTCATCTCGTCGGCGCTGCTGCTCGGGCACAACCTGCGGCGCACCGTCGTGGTCGAGGGCGTCGAGACCGAGGAGGCGCTGCGCGCGCTGCAGGAGCTCGGCACGACGCACTTCCAGGGCTTCCACCTCGCGCTGCCCCAGCACCCCGACGCCCTCACGGACGCGATCCTCGAGTCGGCCGGGACGGGGGAGCGGCGCTCGGTCGGGCGGATCGGGGCGTAGGACCGGCTCCCGCCGGCGGTGACGCGCGGCGACCGTGCCCGGCCCGGGTGGCGGCGAGGGCGACGCCGGGCCTCCCGGACGTGCGCCGTGCGGAGGCGCTGCACTCGGTACCCTCCCGCGAGGAGGTGGCCATGCATCCCGTCGGGGAGCCAGCACGACGCGTGGCGGGCGTCCTCGGGCCGGTCCTCGTCGCCCTCGGGCTGCTCGCCGCGGTGGTCGGCGTCGCGACGACGGCCGACGCGACGCAGGACGCCTCGGGCACGGTCGCGGTGCCGGTCCGGCTGGGCGCGTCCGACGGCACGGTTGCCCCGCTCGGGCCCACCGTGGACGGCGAGGCCCACCCGGGCGTCCGGCTGAGCGGCGTCCCGACCGGCGGCCTGCCCATGATCGGCGACGACGCGTCCCTGCCCGGCGTGGTCACGCTGCACGCGCCGGACGCGACCCTCACCGAGCAGGTCCTCTCGCGGGCCGACGTCCTGCTGCGGGGCCTGGCCGTGCTCGTCGGCGCGTTCGCGCTCCGGCCGGTCCTCCGCCTGGTCGCCGCCGGTCGGCCGCTGCGGCCCTGGCACGAGCGGCACCTGCACGTCGTCGCGGCCTGCGTCGTCCTCGGCGGGTACGTCGGCCCGCTGCTCCCCTGGGTCGCCACCGCCTCGGTCCTGGGTCGCCTGCACGGCGCCGACGGCCTGTCGGCCGCGCCCCCGCACCACCTCGAGGCGTTCGTCGTCGCCGCGCTCGTCGTGCTCGTCGCCGCGGGGGCCCGCGCCGGCGCCTCCGGCCCGTCCCCGGACCCGCGGGTCTGGTCCGAGCAGACGCTCGTGACCGCCAGCATCGACGACGCGTCCGGGGAGGTCCGTCTCCAGGACGCGACGTGGCAGGACCAGCCCGAGTTCCGGCCGGGGGACACGTGGGTCGCCTTCTGGGGTGAGTCGCTCGTCGCCGACGCCGCACCGTTCCCCGGCGTCGCGGTCCGCACGCTCGACGTCGCGGACCAGCCGGGTGGCATCGTGCACGTCGACGTGACCCGTGAGCGACCTCGCGACCGGCTGCACCACGTCGCGGGCACGACCCTCGTCGTCGGCGACCACGGCATGGTCCTCGAGGCGGGCTCGATGTTCCTGAGGGTCCCCGTCCCGGCCGGCTCCCACCCCTGCGAGATCTGGGTCGACGCGAGGCGCCCGTTCCACGTCAGCCACGTCGCGATCGTCCTCGGGCCCCACCGACCCCGACCACGACCACGGCACCGGCCGCGACGCCGTGGCCGCGCCGCGACCCGTCGCGGTCAGCTCGGCGGGTAGGGGGACTGGCGCAGCAGGCGCGCGAGGTGCGCGGTGTTCGCTGCGAGGGTCGCCGTCGTCTTGGCGGTCTCCTCGGGCGTCTCGTCGAGGTCCTGGTAGTCGGTGCCCTGCATCGCGGCCCCGACCCAGTACGTCACGGCCGCGGCGGGCACGGTGAAGCCGACGTCGTTGAGCGCCTGGAACAGCTCGGCGCTCGTGTGGTGCGCGCCGTCCTCGTTGCCGACGACCGCCACCGCGGCGACCCGGCCGTACGTCAGCAGGCGGCCCTGGTCGTCGCTCTCGCCGAGCTCGGCGTCGAGGCGCTCGAGCGCGCGCTTGGTGACGCTCGACGGCTGGCCCAGCCAGATCGGGGTGGCGAGCACGAGGATGTCGGCGGCGAGCACCTGCTCGCGGATCGCGGGCCACGCGTCGCCCTCGCCCATGTCCTTCTCGACGCCGGGCTTCACGTCGTGGTCGACGAGGCGGATCACGGTGCCGGTGACGCCGTGCTCGCCGAGCGCGTCGAGCACCTGGCGGCCGAGGAGCTCGCTGCTCGACGGGGCGGGGGACGGGGTCAGGGTTCCGACGAGGACGACGGCGGTCAGGTCCGGGGTGGTGGTCATGCCCTCGATCCTGCGAGCCGTGCGTGTATCCCGCGACCGGAGTCGGACGCGCGACCGGCTCGGGGGCGGTGCGCGTGGCGTCGTGTGGGCGGCTGCGTCGAGACTGACGGCATGTGCGGCAGGTATGCGATCACGCGGCGGGACGACGAGCTCGCCGACCAGTATCGGGTCGACCAGATCCTCGGTGAGGCACCGGGGCCGTCGTGGAACGTCGCGCCGACCGACCCCGTGCGCATCGTGCTCGAGCGCGTGGAGGAGGAGCGGCCGCAGCGTCAGCTCCGGACCGTGCGCTGGGGCCTCGTGCCGTCGTGGGCGAAGGACCCGGGCGTCGGCGCGCGCATGATCAACGCACGCATCGAGACGGTCACCGAGAAGCCCGCGTTCCGCAAGGCGGCCGCCCGGCGCCGCGCGATCGTGCCGATGGACGGGTACTTCGAGTGGCAGAAGACCCCGGCCCGCAAGGTCCCCTACTTCCTCACGGCCGCCGACGGCGCGCAGCAGGGGCTCGCCGCCGCCGGCCTCTACGAGCTGTGGCCCGACCCGTCCCGCCCCGCCGACGACCCCGCGCGCTGGCTGTGGACCGTCACGGTCATCACGCGGTCCGCGACCGACGCGCTCGGGCACATCCACGACCGCACGCCGCTGCTGCTGCCCCCGGACCTGTGGGACGAGTGGCTGGACCTCGGCACGACCTCGACCGACGACGTGCGCTCGCTGCTCGACGCGGTCCCCGAGCCGCACCTGCTGCCGCGCGAGGTCGGCCCGGCGGTCGGGAACGTGCGCAACAACGGCCCGGAGCTCGTCGCGCCCGTGGGGTGAGAGCCCCGCGCGGTCGAGGATCAGCGCCGCGGCGCCGGGCGAGGAGGCTTGTACGACCCGGGGATCGGGGTCTCACCACGGCGCTTCGCCCGCCGGTACGCCATGAGCATGCCGGGCCACCCGACGACCGCGGCGGGGTAGGCGAGCACGAGCAGGAAGCCCTTCACGCTGTCGGGGTAGATCCCCGCGGCGAGGTCCTGGACCATCGGCCACCAGACGAACGCGCCGCCGACGGCGATCACCGGCATGAGCCAGAACATGAAGAACCGCATGCCGAAGTGCCACTGCGTCTGGTCGGGGTCGTCGCCCGGGCGGCCGTCGTCGGGGGTGCTCTCCGGCGTCGTCGTCACGCGCCCACGATGGTGCGCGCGCCGGCGCTGCGCATCCCGAGCGAGGCGGTGAACCGGCTCAAGTGCGCAGGTCAGCGTGCCGAAGAGCGAGGACGTGACTGCTGCCGAACCGTCCCTCCGGCGCCCGTCGGGACACTCTCGTCGCCCCCGTCCTGGCGTCCTGGCCGTCGCGCTCGCGGCCGTCCTGGGCCTGACGAGCGCGTGCGACGGGGGCTCCGCCGACGCAGGCGGCGACGCGGCGTCGGCGAGCCCGACGTCGTCGCCCACCCCGACAGCGACCGCCCCCACGGTCGAGGAGCTCGCCGCCGCGCTGCCGGCGCCCGAGCTGGCGCCCGAGGTGGACGTCTCGGCGGTGACCGCGGCCGCCGTCCCGCAGACCGCGCTCGCGACCGCCACGCTGCTCGAGGTCAAGGGCCGGGCGCCCAGGACCGGCTACGACCGCGACCTGTTCGGCAGCGGCTGGGTCGACGTCGACCGCAACGGCTGCGACACCCGCAACGACGTGCTCGCGCGGGACCTCGAGCCGCAGACGTTCAAGCCCGGCACGCGCGACTGCGTCGTCCTCACCGGGATGCTCGCCGACCCGTACAGCGGCCGCACGATCGAGTTCGTGCGCGGGAACGCGACGAGCACCGCGGTGCAGGTCGACCACGTGGTGGCGCTGTCCGACGCGTGGCAGAAGGGTGCGCAGCAGTGGGACGCGGAGACGCGGACCCGCTTCGCGAACGACCCGATGAACCTGCTGGCCGTCGACGGGCCGCTCAACGCGCAGAAGGGCGACGGCGACACCGCGACGTGGCTGCCGCCGAGCAAGCCGTTCCGCTGCGCGTACGTCGCCCGGCAGGTCGGCGTGAAGTACACGTACGGGCTGTGGGTGACCGAGGCGGAGCGTGCCGCGATGGTGAGCGTGCTCTCGGCGTGCCCCGACCAGCCGCTGCCCGAGGGGTCGACCGTCCCTCCGCCGCCCGCGCCCGTCGAGCCGGCGCCCGTCGAGCCGGCTCCGGCTCCGGCCGCGCCCGCCGCGGAGCAGCCGGCCGCACCGCCGGTCGCACCGCCGGTCGTGCAGGCCCCGGTCGTGCCGGCCCCCGTCGTCCCCGCACCCCCCGCTCCGGAGCCCCCGCCGGCCCCCGAGCCCCCGCCCGCCCCGGCCGTCGCGTACAAGAACTGCGACGCGGCCCGCGCCGCGGGTGCCGCCCCCGTCCGTGTCGGCGACCCCGGCTACGGCAAGCACCTCGACCGGGACGGCGACGGGGTCGGCTGCGAGAGCTGACTGCCGGCGTCGCACCGACCCCGGCCGGGAATGCGCGCCCGTCGGTCGGCGTTCCCGCCCGTGCCGTGGAGGCCAGCGGCGCAGACGCCCGGGCGACCGGGCCGGACCTGGAGGCACCGCCCATGCGCGCAGTCCGACACCACACCTACGGCGAGCCCGACGTCCTCACGGTCGAGGACGCCCCGGAGCCCCACGCCGGGCCGGGCAAGGTCCGGGTCCGCGTGCGGGCGGCCAGCGTCAACGCGTTCGACTGGAAGCTCCGGGCGGGCTGGTTCCAGGAGCGCATCCGGATCGAGCTCCCCGCGATCCCGGGCAAGGACGCGGCCGGCGTGGTCGACGAGGTCGGCGAGGGTGTCACGGGCGTGCAGGTCGGCGACCGGGTGTTCGGGCTCGGCGACGCGACGACCGCCGAGCACGCGGTGCTGAACACGTGGGCTCCCGCGCCGGACGCGTGGTCGGACGAGCAGGCCGCCGCCGCGGGACTCGCCGCCGCGACCGCCGGCGCCGGGCTCGACGCGCTCGGGGACCTCGACGGGAGGACGCTGCTCGTCGAGGGTGCGGCCGGCGGCGTCGGGAGCGCGGCCGTCGAGCTCGCCGTCGCCCGCGGCGCGCGCGTCATCGGCACCGCGAGCGAGCGCAACCACGAGTTCCTGCGCTCCCTCGGCGCGACCCCGACGGTCTACGGCGACGGGCTCGCCGAGCGCGTGGCGGCGCTCGCGCTCGAGGGCGTCGACGCCGCGCTCGACACCGCGGGCTCCGGCTCGCTCGCAGAGATCGTGGCGATCGTCGGCGACCCGTCGAGGGTCGCGACCGTCGCCGACTTCGGTGCCGCCCGGCTGGGGGTCACCCTCACCGGTTCCGACGCCGCGTCCGCCGCGACGCTCGAGGCCGCCGCCGAGGCCGGCTCACGCGGCGCCTACACGCCGCGCGTCGAGACGACGTTCCCGCTCGACCGGGCCGCCGAGGCCCACGCGCACGCCCAGGGCGGGCACACGCAGGGCAAGCTCGTCATCACGCTCTGACGCACGGGGGGACGACCCCGGGACCGCACCGGTGCCGGGGGTCGTCCGCCGTCAGGCGGTCAGCCGTCGGCGCCGGCCGCGGGGGGCGTCCACACCGGGGACCGCACCGCGCCGGTGCCGGGGGTCGTGCGCGTCAGGCGGGCAGCCGCCGGCGCCAGTCCAGACCGGTGACCGCGATGCGCCGGCTCGTCGTGCCGGGCCAGTCGACCGTGAGACCCGCGCGCTCGAGCGCCGCGCGCGCCCGGTGCCCGACGGCGAGGGCCGCCGCCTCGTAGGCGTCCGCGTCAGCGATCCCGAACGCGCCGAAGCTCAGGAGCAGGACCGCGTCGTCGTCGCCGAGGCGCTCGCTGTCCTGCTGGTGGAAGAAGACGTAGCCCACGGGCTCCTGCCCCGGGCGGACCTCGTCGTCGATCTCCGCGACGCCGCACGTCTGGCAGCACGTGAAGTCCATGCGGGCGACCACCCCGCCGGCGTCGAGCTCGGCGAAGGCGTCGTCGAGCCGGTCGGCGTCGGTCGTGGCGGGCCAGGTGCGCTGCTCGGCGATCCGGTCGGCCCAGGCGCGGTCGACGTACGCGGTGACGACGGCCCGGTCGAACCCGACCTCCGCGGCGCGGTCGTGCGCCGCCTCGAGCACCTCGTCGCGGGTGCGGAAGCCCCCGCGGACCCCGGACACGACGGACTCCACGACGTCCTCGGGCACGTCGCCGGCCGCGAGCCCCGCGCCGGTGGTGGGCGCGTCGGGCCCGGCCTGCCGCTCGGCGTCGCGCGCGTCGGGCGGCACGGGCGTGCCGTCGGCGGGTGCGTCCGGCCCGACCTGCGGGCCCGTGACGGGCGTGGGCGTCGGGCGGCGGAGGCGGAACCGGTCGAGGAAGGCCATGCGAGGAGTATCGGGCGTCAGCGCCGCTCGAACGCCCGCGCCATCGCGCGCTGCTCCTCGAGCACCTGGCCCATCCGGGTCTGCACCTCGTCCATCCGCCCGATCGTCGCGGTGATCGCCTCGATGCCGCGCGCGACCGTCGCGGTGTTGGTCTGGATGTCCTCGACGCGCTCGCCGACCCGGCCGGTCGCCACCGTCGTCTCGCCCGCGAGCTCCTTGACCTCGGTCGCCACGACGGCGAACCCCCGCCCGGCCTGCCCCGCGCGCGCCGCCTCGATGGTCGCGTTGAGCGCGAGCAGGTTCGTCTGGTCGGCGATCGTCGTGATGACGCGGATGACGTCCCCGATCGCGGCCGACGAGTCGCTGAGCGCCTGCACCTCGCCCGCGATCGCGGACGCCTGCGCGACGGCGTCGAGAGCGACGGCACCGGCCTCGGCGGCGCTCGCGGACAGCTGCTCGACGCTGCCCAGCAGCTCGGTCGCCGCGGCGGACTCGCGCGCGGCGCGCCGCAGGATGTCGAGACGCTGCGAGACGAGGCGCGCGACGTTGCGCAACGCGCCCCGACGGCTCTCGGACAGCTCGATCGTCTCGGTCGCGAAGAAGTCCATCGTCCCGATGACCGTGCCGTCGACGATGATCGGGAGGCACACGCCCGAGCGCACACCGGCCCGCTGCGCCGCGGGGGCGCGCACGCAGTCGGTCAGCTCGCCCAGGTCCGGGACGAACACGAGGTCGCGCGCCCGCCACGCCCGCCCGGAGAGCCCGACGCCCTCCGCGAAGCTCGCGCCGAGGGTCACGCGCCGGAACTCGTCCCCGGCGGTGCCGGACTCGACCGAGAACCGCAGCACGCGCGCCGCGGCGTCGAGCGCCCAGAACGACCCGTACGCCCACCCGAACTCGGACCGCACCGCGTCGAGCGCGGTCTGCACGGCGGACTGCTCGTCGATCTGCGAGCCGACCTCGGCGACGACGGTCGTGACGGCCTTCTGGTCGCGGGCCGCCTCCTCGAGCGTCTCGGCCGACTCGATCATCGCGAGCGTCTGCGAGACGACCTGCGCGAGCGCCCGCAGCACCGCCGGTCGCGTCGCGCTCGTCGTGCCCGGCCGGGCCGAGAGGAAGTCCATCATCATGACGACGCGGCCGTCGCGGCGGATCGGCAGGGCCATCGCGCCGCGGGCGCCGGCCCGCAGGCTCGCCTCGCCGCGTGCGCAGTTGGCCGGGTGGTCACCGAGCTCGACGAGGTCCAGGACCGTGTCGTTCGCGAGCGCGACGCCGCACAGCCCGAACCCGCTCGTCATGCGGTGCGTCGTCGTCATGCGGGTCAGCTCCGCGCCGAGCGAGCCGGTCTGCGCGACGAGCTCGAGCTCGTCGGACCCCTCGCGCACGCGCCACGCGGAGGCGTAGTCGAACCCGAACCCGGTCCGCACGCTGTCGAGCACCGCCTCGACGCCGGCGCACGTCGAGCCGACCTCGCCCAGCCGCTCGACGACGGCACCGAGCGCGTCGACCTCGGCCGAGGTCCGCCGGGCGTCCTCGTGCGCCGCGGCCTGCGGCTTCCGCCTCGTGAGCACGCCCACCGGGTCCTCCTGTCGTCGCACCAGGGCGCGGTGCCCTGTCGTCGCCAGGCGCGGTGCCGTGGCGCCTGCCCATCGGCAGCCCGGGTCGGCATCTGAGCCGAGGGGCGCTGCGGGACGCCGCGTGCCGTCCCGGAGGCGCGCCGGCGGGCGGGGTGGGCGTCGTGGAGGAGCCGACGAGCACCCGGGCCGCCGGTCGCGGGCGGGCGGTCACGGCCGGCGGGCGCGCACCCCGAAGCCGGGCTCCTCGACGACGTCCGCGAGGTCGACGAACCCCGCGGCGCCGAGCGCGGCCCGCACGCGCGGGACGACCCGGTCCGGTGGGGTCGGTCCGCCCGCGCCGTAGAGGACGTGGAGCACCGCGCCGGGGCCGAGCACCCGGTGCAGGACCGCCGCCTCGACGGGGGCGTCGTCGACCCAGAAGACGTTGACGTCCACGGCGAGCGCGACGTCGGCGCGGTCACCGAGCGCCGCAGCGACGTCCGCGGCGTCGAGGTCCGCGAGCGCGCGCCGGAGCACCTGGAGGCGGCCGGCCTCGACGTGCGGCGCGTTCCGCTCGGTGGTCGCGCGCGTCGCGGTCGGGGAGCGGTCGACGGCGAGCAGCCGGCCGGTCGTCAGCGCCGCGCAGATCAGCCCCGCGGAGACCCCCGGGCCGCCGCCGACCTCGAGCACGCGCTCGTCGCCGCGCAGCCCGAGGCCACCGACGGCCCAGCGCACGCGCTCGGGAACCTTCATGCGTCCGGTGTAGCGCCCGGATCTCACCCGGCGCCAGGTATCTCGCGGACCGCGCACGCCTCTTCCCGTCGTGCCGGGCTCGTTCTGCCGGGGGGCGCACGGGCCCGGCAGCCAGGCCACCCGGCGCCCGCAGCGGCGCGGCACCGGGGCGCAGGACCGCACGGGGGGCGGCACGGTCGCCCGTCGCCGCGGGAGGTCAGTCGGCTCCCGCGGCGCGGGCGAACCGTGCGGAGAGCTCCCGGGTCGCGTCACGCAGCTCGGGCGGGCCGACGATCTCGACCTCGCACCCGAACATGCCGAAGTACGCGGCGAGCCCGCCCCACGACCACGACCCGCTCACGACGCGGCAGCGGTCCGGGCCGAGCGGCTCGACGACGGACCGACCCCAGGCCCACCGGGCGACGGTGTCCGCCGGGGCGTGCAGCACGGCCTCGCCCGTGCACGCCCAGCCCGTCCCCGCGAAGCGCTCACCGATGAACCCAGCGACGTCGCCGCCGGGCAGCGCGCGCGGCGTGAAGCGCGGGCCCGTGGGCGTCCGGGGGGTCAGGCGGTCGACGCGGAACGTCCGCCAGTCGGCGCGGTCGAGGTCCCACGCGACGAGGTACCAGCGCCCGCCCCACGTCACGAGGTGGTGCGGCTCGACGCGGCGGGGCGGCACGGACGCCGGGGCGGCCCGGCCCCGGTCCGCGGGGTCGGTCGGGCTGCCCGCACCGCCGGCCGTGGCCAGGTCGCTCGGCCCCGCGTAGTCGAGGCGGAGCACCTCGCGTGCGCGCACCGCGGTGCCGACGGCGACGAGGACGTCGGCGTCGACGGTCGTGCGCGCGGTGCCGGGCCGGCTCACCGCCGTCACCTGCAGCGCGTCGACCCGGGCCCGCAGGCGCGCGGGCATGACCTGGCGGACGGTCGTCAGGGCGCGCAGGGCCGCGTCGTCGACCCCGTCGACGCCGGTGTGGGCCGTCTGCAGCGCCACGGAGACCGCGACGGCCTGCTCGTCGTCGAGCAGGAGGGGCGGCATCTGCGCCCCGGCGCCGAGCCGGTAGCCGCCGTCGGGTCCTTTGGTCGCGCGCACCGGGTAGCCGAGGCCGCGCAGGCGGTCGACGTCGCGCCGGACCGTGCGCGGGCTCACGCCGAGCCGCCCGGCGAGCGCGTCGCCGGGCCAGTCGCGGCGCGACTGCAGCAGCGACAGCAGCGTCAGGAGCCGGGCGGAGGGGTTCGCGGCCTCGGTGGTCATGCGCCCATCATGCGCCCCGGTAGCGGACAGGATCCGGCCGCTTCTGCCGCGAGAGTGGCTCGTGCCGGCACCACCCGACACCGCTGCGAAGGAGCACCATGATCCGCACGAGAGGGCTCACCAAGGACTTCCCCGTGAGCCGCACCGAGACCGTGCACGCCGTCCGGGGCATCGACCTCGACGTCGCGCCCGGCGAGCTCGTGGCCGTGCTCGGCCCGAACGGCGCGGGCAAGACGACCACGATCCGCCTGCTCACGACCCTGATCCAGCCGACCGCCGGCACGGCCGAGGTCGCCGGCCACGACGTCGTCGCGGCCCCCGAGAAGGTCCGGCGCAGCATCGGCTACGTCGGCCAGGGCAACGGCGCGGGTCACCAGCAGCGCGTCCGCGACGAGCTCGCGACGCAGGGGGCGATCTACGGCCTCGACCGGCGCTCCGCGGGACGCCGCGCCGACGACCTGCTCGACGCGCTCGACCTGACCGAGCTCGCGCGCCGCAAGGTCGCGGACCTCTCGGGCGGGCAGCGGCGGCGGCTCGACGTCGCGCTCGGGCTCGTGCACGCGCCGGGCCTGCTGTTCCTCGACGAGCCGTCGACCGGCCTCGACCCGCACAACCGGGCGAACCTCTGGGAGCACGTCGCGCGCCTGCGCGCCGAGCACGGCATGACGATCGTGCTCACGACGCACTACCTCGACGAGGCCGACCAGATGGCCGAGCGGGTCGTCGTCGTCGACCACGGCCAGGTCATCGCCGACGACACCCCGGCGGCGCTCAAGCGGGACCTTGCCGGCGACCGGGTCACGGTCCGCGTCCCCGACGTGCGCGACGCCGCGACCGTCGCCGCCCTCGTCGAGCGGGTCCCCGGCGCGCGGGACGTCACGGTGCGGGGGACCCAGGTCGGCGCGCGGGTCGCCGACGGCGCCGGTGCGGTCCCCGCGCTCGTCCGGGCCGCCGCCGACGCGGGCGTGCTGCTCGCCGCCGCGGAGTCGGTCACCCCGACCCTCGACGACGTCTTCCTCGCCCTCACCGGGCGCAGCCTGCGCGAGAGCGCCGCGGCGACCGACCCGACCACCACCGACGGCTCGACCAGCAGCGACGTCCGCGTCGCCGGGAAGGACGCAGCATGAGCACCCCCACCACGGCCCCCACCACCTCGACGGCCCCGGACCCCGCCGCCCGGTCGGCGCGCGCCGCCGCACCGCGGGCGAGCGTGCGGCGCAGCTGGACCGGCGACGTCGCGCTCGTCATGACGCGCGAGCTCCGGCCCCTCGTGCGCGAGCCGTTCACCGTCGTGTTCGGCCTCGTGCAGCCGATCGTCTTCCTCGCGCTGTTCGGCCCGCTGCTCGCCGGGTCGGTGGGCGCCGGGCTGCCCGGCGGCGACGTGTGGCTGTGGTTCGTGCCGTCGATCCTCGTGATGACGACGCTGTTCGGGTCGTCGACGACCGGCTCGAACCTGCAGTTCGAGATGCAGACCGGCGCGCACGAGCGGCTGCTCGTGACCCCGCTGCCGCGCTCGGCCCAGCTCGTGGGGCGCTCGCTCAAGGAGATGGTCCCCATCGTCGTGCAGTCGCTCGTCGTGATCGCCGTGATGCTGCCGTTCGGGTTCGCGCCCGACGCGCTCGGCGCGGTCCTCGGGCTCGTGCTGATCGCGGTGCTCGGGGTCGGTCTCGGGTCGCTCTCCTACGCGCTCGCGATCGCGGTGCGGTCGAACGAGTGGATGTTCTGGGTCGTGCAGCAGACCGTGCTGTTCCCCGCGCTGATCCTCTCGGGGATGCTGCTGCCGCTCGAGGCGGGCCCGCGGTGGATGCAGGTCGCCGCGCAGGTCAACCCGATCTCGTACGTCGTGGACGCCGAGCGTGCGCTGTTCGCGGGCGACCTGGCCTCGACGACCGTGCTGTGGGGCGCGGTCGCGGCGCTCGCGACAGCCGCCCTCGGGCTGTGGGTCGGGGTGCGGACGATCGTGCGCAGCACCGACTGAGGGCGACGCGCCGCGGGGCCGACGCGCCGGAGGGCTGGCGCGTCGGCCCCGACGCGCGCAGGATGAATGCGACACACCGGGCGGACGTGACCTGCGCTGCGACCGCCCGCCGCACGGAGCAGGGGGGCTCATGAACGCACGTGTTCGGTCCACGGCACGCCGGATCGGCCGAGGCGCTCGCGTCGGTGCGGGGCTGACCGTGGCTGTCGCCGCGACGCTCGCGCTCTCCGGTGCCGCACCCGCGGTCGAGCCGCAGGCCACCGAGTCGGCCGTGCGCGACGGGTCGCTCTCGGCGGCCCCAGAGCCGTCCGCGTCGCCCACGCCGTCGCCGTCCCGGACCCGCGCGCCCCGCGTCGCCGTCGACGACGAGGACCTCCTGCCGCCCGACACGGAGGACGAAGGCACCGACCCCCGGGCCGACCGCTCCCCGCGAGCCGGCACGTCGCCGCGCTCCGGCACGTCGACCCGCCCGGGGAAGTCGACGACGAAGGGGAAGTCGACCACCGGCCGGACGCCGACCCGCGGCACGGCGCAGCGCGGCTCGACCCCGAAGAGCACCACCAAGCCGTCCGCGAGCCCGACGGCCACCCCGGCGCCCACCTCCGCACCCACCGCGTCGCCGTCGCCGACCACGTCGCCGACGACCGACCCGACCCCGACGCCCACGCCCACGCCCACGGTGTCGCCCACGCCCACGCCCACGCCGACGCCGACCCCGACGCCCGTGCCGCCCGGTCCGGTCGTGCTGCCCGGTGGGGTCTCCGGGCTCGCCTTCGGCGTCTGCGGCTCGCTCGTCGCGGAGGCGCCCAGCAACCCGACGGTCGGCCGCGACACGCTCGCGTTCGCGTTCACCGCCGCGATCCCGGCGCCGGCCCCGACCGCGCCGGCGACCGACGCGCCTGCCCTGACGCCCTCCGGCTCCCCGGCGACGACCGAGCTGCTCGCCGCGACGCCGGCGCCGACCGCCACGCCCACGCCGACGGCCTCGGACACCCCGACGCCCACGCCGACCCCGACGCCCCCGCCGACCGTGCTCGCCGGCCAGCCGCTCACGCTCACGACCGACTACCGCTGGACGCTCCCGCAGCACCGCCTGCGCTCGCTCCTGCCGGAGCACGGGGCGCGCGTCGCGGTCAGCAAGGACGGCGTCGTCGTCGCGACCGGCCACCTCGACGACGGCACGGGCGTCCCGCGCACCGACCAGCGCCGCGTCCTGAGCAACCAGCAGCTCACGGGCACGCTCCCGCTGACGGTCTGCGCCCCGGACGGCGAGCCGGGTGACGTCACGGCCGGCCGCGACCTGCCCGCGGGCGACTACGAGGTCCACGCGGTGCTCGACTACCTCGGCGTGCCCTTCGCGTTCCCCGACCCGCTCGGCGCCGACCCGCTCGAGGGTCAGCCCGCCGGCGACCTCGTGGCGGACCCGGCGGCGTGGAGCGCGACGCTCGTCTCGACGACGTCGGTGCGGTTCACGATCTCCTGACCTCGGCCCGCCCGGCCGGTGCGCCTCGCCGGCCGGGCGGAGCCGTGTCACGGCCCGGAGCCGGCCCGGGCCCAGGCACCGGCCCAGGCGCGTCAGGCAGGGGCGGGTGCGATCACCGGCCCGCGGCGAACGTGCCGGCGACCTCCAGGAGCAGGCGGGCGCCGAAGCCGGTGGCTCCCTTGGTGCGCCACGCGTCGTCGGTCTCGGACCGCATGGTGCCGGCGATGTCGAGGTGCGCCCACGGCACGTCGCCGACCCACTCGGCGAGGAACAGCGCCGCGGTGATCGCCCCGGCGTGCTCGCCGCCGAGGTTCTTGATGTCGGCGACCTCGGAGTCGAGCTGACGGCGGTAGCGCCGGTCGAGCGGCAGGCGCCACACCCGCTCGTCGGTCCGCTCCGCCGCGGCCTGGACGAGCCCGACGAGCGCGTCGTCGTTGCCGAGCACGCCCGCCGTGAGGGTGCCGAGCGCCGCGAGGCAGGCGCCCGTGAGGGTCGCGATGTCGACGATCGCGTCGACGTGGTCCTCGCGTGCCAGGGCGATCGCGTCGGACATCACGAGCCGGCCCTCGGCGTCGGTGTTGACGACCTCGATGGTGCGCCCGCTGCGCGTCGTCAGGACGTCGCCGAGCTTGGTCGCCGAGCCGGAGGGCATGTTGTCGGTGCACGCCAGGTAGGCGCTCACGGACACCGGGACCTCGAGGTCGCGCAGCGCGGTCATGGCCGCGAGCACCGCACCGGCGCCGGTCATGTCCGCCTTCATCGCGGCGTGCATCGCGTTGGACGGCTTGAGGCTGATGCCGCCGGAGTCGTAGGTGATGCCCTTGCCGACGAGCCCCAGGTGGCCGCGCGACTCCCCGTCCGGGGTGTAGCGCAGCACGACCATCCGGGGCTCGACCACGGACCCGGCGTTGACCCCGAGCAGGCCTCCGCAGCCCAGCTCGACGAGCGCCGCCTTGTCGAGCACGCGGACGTCGAGCCCGTGCTCCGCCGCGAGCCGCACGGCGACGTCGGCGAGGTCCGGCGCGGTGAGGTGCCCCGCCGGGGTGCTCGCGAGGTCCCGCGACAGGCTGGCCGCGCGTGCGAGCACGAGCCCGCGGTCTGCCCCGCGCCGGGCGTCGCCCGCGTCGGCGTCGCCGACGAGCAGCACGATCTCGCGGACGGGCACGGCGTCCGGCTCGGACCGCAGGACGTCGTACCGGTAGCGGCCGAGCAGGGTCCCCTCGACGACCGCCTGCGCGGCGTCCTCGACCGACGGCCCGGCCGCGGCCAGGTCGGTGGTGAGCACCGCGTCGCGCCGGGCCGCCCGGGCGAACGCCGCCGCGGCGTCGCGCACGGCGTTGTGGTCGGGGGCGTCGCCGACGCCGGTCGCGATCACGGCACCGCCCTCGCGCGGCAGGACCAGCGTCTCGCCGACCGCGCCCGTGAAGCCCCACTCGACGAGCGCGGCGCGGTCCAGCGGGATCCCGGGCGGGACGTCCCCCGTCGCCGTCACGGCCAGCCCGAGCGCGCGGCCCGGGTCGGTCCCGGGCGGCGCGACCCGGACGGTGACGGCGTCGAGCAGCGCGCGGGAGGGGATCGGGTCGAAGGCCATCGTCGTGCTCCTCAGGTCGGCCAGATGACGGGGACGAGCACGATCGCGACGACGAACCAGGCGAGCGTCGTGACCAGGCCCAGCCTCCAGTAGTCGGAGAACCGGTAGCCGCCCGGGCCCATGACGATCATGTTGGCGGGGGTGGCGATCGGGGTCAGGAACGAGGCGGCACCGGCCACCGCGACGAGCATGAGGACGGGCGCGACGGCGATCCCTGCGTCCTCGGCCATGGCGACGGCGACCGGGACGACGATGAGCACGGTCGCGGTGTTGCTGACCACCTGGCCCAGCACCACCGTCAGCACGAACAGCGCCGTCAGGAGCACGCGCGGGCTGCCGTCGCCGACCGCGCCGATGAGCCACCCCGCGACGAGGTCGGCCGCACCGCTCGAGGAGATCGCGACCGAGAGCGGGATCAGGCCGCCGACGAGCACGACCGTCTGCCAGGAGACGGCCCGGTACGCCTGCGGCACCCCGACCACCCCGGTCGCGACCATCGCCGTCGCACCGACGAGGGCCGCGATCGCGGGCGGCACGACGCCGCTGGCCAGCAGGACCACCGTGGCGGCGAACACTGCGAGGGCCCGCCACGCCGTCGGGCCCAGCGCCACGGTCTGCCGCCGGACCAGCTCCGGGTCGTCGGTCACGAGGACGTCCGCGTCACCGGCGAGCGCCTCGACCGCGGGCCACGCGCCGTGCACCAGCAGGGCGTCGCCCTCGGCCAGCTGGACGCGCCGGGCACCCACGTCGCGGCCGAGCCGGCGCACCCCGAGGACGGTCACGCCGGACCGCACCACGCCGGGGAAGACGACCTCGCCCAGGAGGCGTGACCGGGGCCGCACGACGAGCTCCGCGACGCCGACCTCCCGCCCGAGCAGCGCCTCCCGGGTCTGCCGTGTGAGGGGCGTCGTCGCGACGGCCAGTGCGTGGCCCTCGACGAGCGCCGCGATCCCCGCGTTCTCACCGCTGACCACCACGATGTCGCCGACCTCCAGGGCCGCGCCGGCCTCGGCGGGGCCGCCCGAGCCGTGCTGCACCCCGATGAGGGTCACCCCCGCCGGGACGTCGACGGCGGCGCAGGGACGCCCCACCACGTCGGACCCCGGCTCGACCCGGAGCCGGAAGAACCCGACGTCGAGGGCGTAGTGCTCGACGAGCGTCTCGACGTGACGGGAGAAGTCGGCGGGCAGCACCGAGGGGGTCCGCTCGGGCAGCAGCCGACGCCCGGCGACCAGAGCCACGGCCACCGTGACGAGCACGAGCGGCAGCCCCACGAGCCCGAACTCGAAGAACCCGAACCGTTCACCGGTCGTCTCGGCCAGCGCGTCGGACACGATGACGTTGACCGTGCTCCCGGACAGCACCAGCAGGGCGCCGGCGCTCGCGGCGAAGGCCAGCGGCATGAGCAGCTGCGAGACGTTGTGCCCGGACCGCCGCGCGGCGAGCACCACGACCGGCAGGAGCGCGGCGGCGGCACCGTTGGGCGTGACGAGGGCGGCCATCACCGCGGCCATCGCCATGAGCCCGACGAGGAGCTGGCTCCGGCCGTCGCCCGCCCGGCCCATGAGCTGCTTGCCCGCCCAGGCCGTGACGCCGGACGACTCGAGACCCTCGCTGAGCACGAAGAGCGACGCGATGAAGACCACCACGGGGTCCCCGAACCCCGCGAGGGCCTGCTCCGCCGTGAGCAGCCCCGTGACGTACAGGCTCATCGCCGTGAGGATCGCCACCACGCCGACGGACAGCCGGTTCCACACGAACAGCACCACGCACGCCGCGAGGACCAGCAGGCTGGTCGTCGCGTCCGACATGAGGACCCTTCTGTGCTCGGCGGGCGTGCACGAATTGGCCCCACGCTAAAGCACGCCCGACCGCGCGTCACGAGTCGGCCCGATGGTGCCGGTCGTTCGCGCCGCCGTCCGGACCGTTTCCCGGGAATCACCGCCCGAAAGGGCGGAACCGGCCGTCGGGCGGCGCTGTTACGTTCGTTTCGGCTGAACCGTCCTGGACCTGGAGGAGGCCCCCGTGCGCGCTGCAGACGACGGCCGGTCGAGAGCACCGTGACGCCGACGGGGACCGCGCGGGAGCGGCAGGAGATGACGAAGCCCCTCGTCCTGCGTGCCGCGCCGTCCCGCCTCGCGCCGTCGACCTGAAAGCGGACGCGCGTCGCGCAGCCTTCTCGGGGAATGCGGTTCTGGCGGTGGCGCAGCGGTCAGCGGGCCGAATGCCGAGCAGCCGGCGCCCGTTCCACCACTTCGGGTGAGCTCAGGTCCGACGGCGCGTGGCACCGTCGGCGGAATGGATTGTCGCCAGGATTTTCCGGCCCGTCCGCCGGAGCTGGGCCGGCCGACGTGGCGCGCATTCTCCGCGCGGCAGGAGACCCGGAGCCCGGGCCGCCCGACACCTCGTCGCCACCGTGGGCACCGGCCCCCGGACAGCCGCCCGAAGGAGCCGTCATGAGCACCGCACGGACCGCGCGACCCGCCACGCCGACCACGACCCGGCGCCCGCGAGCGCGGCGGCTGATCGGCACCGCGGCGCTGCCCCTCGTCGTCGTCCTCCTCGCCGCGTGCGCCGCCGCCTCCGGGTCCACCGGGGAGGACGAGCTCGTGGGCCGGAGCTTCGAGTCGACGGACGTCGAGGGCCACACCCTCGTCGAGGGCACGGTCATCACGCTGATCGTGAGCTCCGACGGGGTGAGCGTGAACGCCGGCTGCAACACCCTCTTCGGGGACGCGACCTGGGACGACGGAGTCCTCCGGGTGCCGCAGCTCGCGAGCACGATGATGGCCTGCGACCCCGCCCTCATGGACCAGGACCAGTGGCTCGGGGCCCTGCTCGAGGGCCCGGTGCCGTACGAGCTCGACGGCGACACCCTGACGCTCGGTGAGGCGGGGGAGCGGATCACGCTGACGGACGTCACGGCATGAACCCGGTTCTCGCGTTCGTCGTGGTCATGGCCGTGTGGACCGTGAGCGACCTCGTCGCGAAGAAGACCCGGTCGCTGCTGTCGTCGCTGTTCGTCGCGTCGCTGATCTTCCTCGTCGGGTTCCTCACCGACGTGTTCCCCGAGGACCTGCTCTCGAGCTCCGCGCTGCTCGGGCTCGGCGGGGTCGTGGTCGGGTTCATCATTGTGCACCTCGGCACGCTGATCAGCATCGACGACTTCCGCAAGCAGTGGCGCACGCTCCTCGTCGGCATCGCGACCGTCGTCGGTATCGGGGTCGCGCTCCTCGCTGCCGCCGCCTTGTTCGGGGACCGGGCGCCCGCGGGCTACGACGGGGTCGCGAGCGCGCTGGACTTCGTCGTCGCCGGGACCGGGGCCCTCAGCGGCGGCACCATCTCGGTGCTGATCGTGCAGGAGGCGGCGCTGGGCTACGGGCTCACCGCGGTGGCGATCTTCCCCGTGCTCATCGCCGCGCTGCAGGGCCTCGTCGGCTTCCCGCTCACGTCCGTGATCCTCCGCCGCGAGGCCCGGCGCCTCAAGCAGGAGTACCGCACCGGCAACCTCCGGCCGGCCGCGACCGTCGACGCGGGGACCGAGACGGCCACCCGCCTCCCCGCCGCGCTCCGCACCACGGCCGGCACGCTGTTCGTGGTCGGCATCGTCGTCCTCGTGTCGATCGGGGTGAACGACCTCACGGACGGCGTGCTCAACACGTTCGTGGTGGCCCTGCTGCTCGGGATCACGCTGCGGGCGACCGGCGTCCTCAAGCCGTCGGCGCTCGCGGGCATCGACGCGCTCGGGCTCATGATGATCTCGATCCTCATCCTGGTGTTCGCCCCGCTCGCCGGGGTGTCGCCGGCCGACGTCAGCGCGCTCGCGTTCCCGCTGCTGCTCGCCTTCGTGTTCGGGCTCGCCGGCATCGCGCTCTTCGCGGGGGTGACCGGCAAGCTGCTCGGCTACAGCGTCCCCATGTCGATCGGCATCGGGCTCACCGCGCTGTACGGCTTCCCCGGCACGCTCATCCTCAGCCAGGAGGCCGCCCGCGGTGCGGGCGAGACGCCGGAGGAGGTCGCGGCCATCGAGGGCGACATCCTGCCCAAGATGATCGTCGCCGGGTTCTCCACGGTGACCATCACGTCGGTCGTGGTGACGAGCATGATCGCGGGCGCGATCGGGCGGTAGCCCTGCTGGGCAGCGCTACCCCGGCCAACCGTTCAGAGCCCTGGTCCGTGCGTCCCGCCGCTCCAGCATCAGCTCGGCGGCGAGAGGTGCGGTACGCGGCGAGAGGTGCCGTACGACGTCGTAGCCGCAGGCCGAGCACGCGTCGTGCAGCGTGATGCTGTCGTCCGCCTCCATCACGGTGTCGGTGCGAACGAGGTCGCCGGTGCACTCGGGACACGGTCGCCGACGATCGCCCTCCTGCTCCCACTCCCACACGGGGAAAACCCCGGAGTCGTCGGGATCGCCGAGCCCGACATCGAGCACGCTTCCGTCCTCGAACTGGAGCTGGAACGGACTGGCGAGCGCTACCAGGGCCCAGTAGTCCTCCGCACGCACCGCAGAGACGTGCGCTTCCCGTCCCCGGGGCACGGCAGTCGCCTGCACCTCGACTGCCGTGGAGATCGTGAAGGATCGGTTGGCGTGCCACAGCAGCACTGCCGGGCTCCTGAAGTCCATCGACCCATCCTGGCTCAGGTGGTCGGCTGCTCCTGGGGCCACCGCACGCCGCTGAGGCGCAACGGTCCGACAGTCGTCAGGTCGCCGGCCGAGCCGCCGACCCCATCGGTGCCTGCCCAGGCTCCCGGCCCCGCAGCCCGTCGAGCACCACGTGCAGCAGCGTCTGCGCCGAGGCGCTCGCGGGGGTGAGGCCTGCACTGCGGACCCCGTGCGCCAACCCGCACACCAGCACCAGCACCTCGGGCGCGTCGACGTCGGCGCGCACCCGGCCGGCCGACCGGGCCTCGGCGACCAGGGCTGCCAGCCCGTCGACGAGGTCCGTCAGCATCGCGGCGGTCTGATCCAGCGCCGGCGCGGCCCGGGAGGTGACCCTCTCGAACAGCTCGTCCTCGGCCAGCAGCGCGAAGTGCGCGGACACGGCGGCCTCCAGCCGTGCGGAGCCGGGGGCCTGCATGATCTCGGCCAGCTCCTCGAACCGGTCCCAGACCAGCACCTCCTCCAGCTCGTCGGTGGAGGCGAAGTGCCGGTACACCGTGCCCACGCCCACGTCCGCAGCCCGCGCGACCGCGTTCAGCGCCAGCGGCTCACCGCGCGCCGCCATCTCCCGGGCGGCGTCGACGATCCGCGCCCGGTTCCGGGCGGCGTCCTTGCGTAGTCCCTCCACCGGAGCAGCGTAACCGGAGCATGTATCGAAGTGGATAGGCCATCCGGTACGGTTCTGGTCGACCCCCAAGGAGGACCACCATGAGCACCACCCGTCCCTTCGCCGCCGTCACCGGCGCCAGCTCCGGCATCGGCGAGCAGTTCGCCCGCCGCTACGCCCGCGAGGGCTTCGACCTGCTCCTCGTCGCACGCTCCGGCGCTGCACTGCGCGCCCTGGCCGAGGAGCTGACCCGCGAGCACGGCGTCGAGGTCGAGGTCCACGTCGCCGACCTCGCCGACCCTGCCGACGTGGCGACGTTGAGCGAGAGGCTGACGAGCGGCCTCCCCCGCCTGGACCACCTCGTCAACTGCGCCGGCGTCGCTCCCGAGGGGGACCTGGCCCGGACCGACGAGAAGACGATCCGCCACCTCGTCGAGGTCAACGTCGTCGCGCTCACGCTGCTCACCCGAGCGGCGGTCGTCCGCATGCGGGACGCCGGGAACGGCACGATCGTCAACATCGCCAGCGGCGCGGCCTACCAGCCCATGCCGCACCTGGCGGCCTACGCGGCCAGCAAGAGCTACGTGCTCATGCTCACGGAGGCGCTGTCGGAGGAGAACCGCGCCCACGGCCTGCGGATCCTGTCGGTGGCTCCCGGCGACACCGAGACCCCGATGAACCCCGGAGCCGCGAAGAACAAGCGGAGGCCCGCCCAGGTGGTCGACACCGCCTTCGCGGCGCTCCCGGGGTCGGCGCCGTCCGTCGTGGACGGGCGCGCGAACAGCGTCACGGCGACGCTGTCCACCCGTCTGCTCCCTCGGCGAGTCCGCCTGCGGGTGGCCGAGCGCATGATGCGCGCGAAGGCCTGAGGCGTCCTGCGGCACGGGGTCCGACCCGGCGTGCGGCTCCCGCGCGACGCCGCCGGACCGCGTGCCGAATGATGGGCGCATGAGCACCCCCTACCGCGTCATGACCGTGTGCACGGGCAACATCTGCCGCTCGCCCATGGCGGAGGTCGTGCTGCGCTCGCGGCTGGAGGACGCGAGGCTCGGCGACCGCGTCGTGGTCGACTCGACGGGCATCAGCAACGAGGAGCACGGCAACCCGATCGACCGGCGCGCCCGCGCGGTTCTCGCGGCGCACGGCTACCCGGTGCCCCACCGGACCGCGCAGCAGGTGCGGGCGGTCGACCTGCCGGCGCGCGACCTGGTGCTCGCGATGACGTCGGTGCACGCGCGGGCGCTGCGGCGCCTCGCCGCGGACCCGCGCGTGGCCGGGCGGGTCGTGATGTACCGGTCGTTCGATCCCGCGGCGCCGCGCGTGGACGACGAGGCGTCCGAGCACCTGCTCGACGTCGACGACCCCTGGTACGGGGGTCCGGAGGACTTCGAGACGTGCCTCGACATGGTCGAGGCGGCGGCGGACGCGATCGTGGAGCACGTGCGCGGGGAGCTCGACCGGAGGGCGACGGGCACGTGACGACGCGCGCGACACCCAGCACACGCACTCACGAGCCGGCCCACCGCCGCAGTCACCTGTGCGGTGCAGCGGCGGTGACCGGGATGCGGGCTGAGGAAGGGCCCCGCTGCACGGGAGGCGCAGCGGGGCCCTTGCGTGTCCGGCACCGACGGGGAACCGCGGGTCGTGCTTCAACGGCTCGACCGGATGTCGTTGGTGGTGAGCTCGGAGGCGACCAGGACGAGGTCGTCGGCGATGCGGCCGAGGGGCTGGTCGGGGGCACCGGCCTCAGAGGCTGTGGGCGGTGATGTCCCCGGCGGAGGTGGTCGCCCGGATCTGGAGTGCGGGGCTGCCTCCGGTGTTGGCCAGCGCGTTGTGGACCCTGCCGTACGACGTTCCGGCGTCGAGGGAGGTGGTGACTCCGGCGGCAGCGCCGACCGACACGTCGCCGGCCTGGGTCGTCAGCACGAGCGCGCCACGCACGGCCTCCCTGATGCTGATGTCGCCCTTCGTGGTGCTGATCTCGGCCGGGCCGGTGAGGCGCCCGAGAGAGATGTCGCCGGCGACGGCGGTGACGTGGGCCTTCGCGGCCTCGTCGATCGTGACCGCACCGTACGAGCCGGTGACGGTGACGTCCCCGAGCCGGCCGACGCCGCGGAGCTCGCCCGCGTGCTTCACCTCGACGTGCGAGCCCGCGGGCAGCTGGACCGTCACCTCGACGGAGCCCGACGCGCCGAGCAGCTCGTTCTCGACCGGGGTGAGGACACGCAGTGCGCCGTCGCGCAGCTCGACGGTGGTCCGCTCCGCCGCCGCGACGTCACGACGCTTCGAGGCGTCCGCCGGACGGACCTGAACCGTGGTGTCGGCGCGGTCCGCGGCGATGACCTGGGCCCGCCCGGCGGGCATGTCCAGGGTCAGGGAGATGGTGGTGGGGGTGGCGAACGTGTGCATGAGGACCAGCTCCGTAGTCGTGGGTCTCGGGTGTTTCTGACTTGATGAACGCTACGGTGCGTTCACGGTCGAGGCAAGATGTTCGTTGCACTGATAGCGTGTATACGCAGATCAAGACGCACATTTCGTTGCACTGGTCCAGTGTCTAACGCAACCCAAGCGTCACCTTGCGTTGCAACGAGCGAACGGTGGACGCTACGCTAGCCCCGGACGCGCGAACGGGAGGGGAGCACGGTGCCGGGTGGCAGGCTCACGCAGCAGGAACGCCAGCAGATCGCGCTCGGCCTCGCCGAGGGCCTCGCGTACGCGGAGATCGCCCGACGGATCGACCGCCCGACCTCGACGGTCACCCGCGAGGTGATGCGCAACGGCGGTCCCACGGCCTACCGGGCCGACCTCGCGCACCGCGCCACCGAGCGACGCGCTCGCCGGCAGCGTCAGGCACCGTCCCGCGGCGCGGCGACGGCCGCACGAGGACTGGGGGCCCACGCCGAGGCGGTGCGTGAGTACGAGGAGACCTTCACGACGCTGTTCATGCAGTCGGGCCTGCCGCGCATCGCGGCCGGGGTGCTGACCTGCCTCTACACGTCCGACGCGGGCAGCCTCACGGCGGCGGAGCTCGTCCAGCGCCTCGAGGTCAGCCCCGCGTCGATCTCCAAGGCCATCGCGCTCCTCGAGAGCCAGGGCCTCGTCCTGCGCGAGCGCGCCGAGGGTCGTCGTGAGCGCTACGTCGCCGACGCGGACGTCTGGTACCAGTCGATGGTGGCCGCCGCCCGGTCCCACGCCGAGCTCGCCGCGACCGCACGGCAGGGCGTCCGCCTCCTCGGGCGCGACTCACAGGCAGGCGTCCGGCTCGAGAACATGGCGCGCTTCATGGAGTTCGTCGGCGAGAGCATCCTGCGCGCCTCGGAGCAGGCTCGCGACGTCCTCTCCTCGGGCGGCGCGCCGCGCTCGGATGCCGCCGACAGCCGCGCTCGCTAGGCGTCGTCGAACAGCGACCGACGCACCCGGCGACGTCACGTCGGCCGGCACCTCGTCACCGTGCCCCCACCGCACCTGCGCGACTCGGTAGGGGCGTCAAGACGCCGCGTTCGTCGCGGTCGGCGCTGCCGAGATGCGGCCCGGCGAACCGCGTGCCCACGATGGGACCTGGACGCACGACCCGGTGCGCGGTGCAGACACCGCCGCGGCCGGAGGCCGGCACCCCCTCCACCACCCAGGGAGAACCATGCGCGCAGTCGTCTACCGAGGCCCCCGTCAGGTCGAGGTCACCGAGGTCCCGGACGCCAGGATCGAGGAGCCCACGGACGCGGTCGTCCGGATCACGACCACGAACATCTGCGGCTCGGACCTGCACATGTACGAGGGCCGGACGAGCGTCGAGGAGGGCAAGGTCCTCGGGCACGAGAACATGGGGGTCGTCGAGGAGGTCGGCCCGGCGGTCACCCGCATCAAGGTCGGCGACCGGGTCAGCGTCCCGTTCAACATCGCGTGCGGCACGTGCCGCAACTGCCTGCAGGGCTGGACGTCGTTCTGCACGCGCACCAACCCGACCGACGGCGTCGACGGCGCCGCGTACGGCTACGCGAACATGGGCCCGTACGACGGCGGCCAGGCCGAGTACCTGCGGGTGCCGTTCGCGGACGTGAACCTGCTCGAGCTGCCCGCGGGCACCGAGCACGAGAACGACTTCACGATGCTGAGCGACATCTTCCCGACCGGCTGGCACGGCACGGTGCTCGCGGGCCTCCAGCCGGGGGACGACGTCGCGGTGTACGGCGCGGGGCCCGTCGGGCTCATGGCGGCGCACAGCGCGCTGATCCGGGGCGCGGCGCGCGTGTTCGTCGTCGACAAGGAGCCGGACCGCCTCGCGCTCGCGGCGTCGATCGGCGCGGTGCCGGTCGACTTCTCCCGCGGCGACCCCGTCGAGCAGGTGCTCGACGCGACCCAGGGCCGGGGCACCGACTGCGGCGTCGAGGCCGTCGGCTACCAGGCGCACGACCACTCGGGCGAGGAGCACCCCGAGCTCGTGCTCGACAACCTCGTGAAGACGGTCCGCACGACGGGCGGCATCGGCGTCGTCGGCGTGTACGTCCCCGAGGACCCGGGCGCGCAGGACGAGGGCGCGCAGCAGGGCCGCATCGGGTTCGACTACGGCACGTTCTTCACCAAGGGCCAGCAGATGGGCACCGGCCAGGCGCCGGTCATGCGCTACAACCGTCAGCTGCGGGACCTCATCGTCGCCGGGCGTGCGACGCCGTCGTTCATCGTGTCGCACGAGCTCGGCCTCGACGAGGCGGTGCACGGCTACGACCAGTTCGACAAGCGCGTCGACGGCTGGACCAAGGTGCTGCTGCGCCCGGGGCAGGCGGCGTGAGCGGCGCGCCCGGCGCTGCGGCGGTGAGCTGGCAGGGCGACGACGGCTCGGGCTCGACCGGGCAGGCGACCGACCAGCCGGTCGCGACGCTCGAGCTCGTGCACGCGTTCGAGGGCCCGATGCCGACGGGCGTCACGGTCTCGGCGCGGGGCCGGGTGTTCGTCAACTACCCGCTCTGGGGCGACGACGTCCCGGCGACGGTCACCGAGCTGCGCGACGGGGTCGCCGTCCCGTACCCGGACGAGGCGTGGAACTCCCCGTCGGGCGACGACGACGCCGGGGCGTTCGTCTCGGTGCAGAGCGTCGTCGTCGACCCCGCGGACCGGCTGTGGGTGCTCGACACGGGCAGCCCGCTGTTCCAGCCGACGAAGCCGGGCGGCCCCAAGCTCGTGTGCGTCGACCTCGCGACGGACGAGGTCGTCCAGGTCATCACGTTCGACCCGTCGGTCGCGCTGCCGAGCACCTACCTCAACGACGTGCGCTTCGACCTGCGCCGCGGCGAGGCCGGCACGGCGTTCATCACCGACTCCTCCGACACGGGGCCGAACGCGATCGTCGTCGTGGACCTCGCGACCGGGGAGTCGTGGCGCCGGCTGCACGAGCACCCGTCGACCAAGGCGCTGCCGTGGCAGGAGCTCCGTCCGGTCGTCGAGGGCCGGCCGCTGGTCCAGCAGCCGTCGCCCGACGAGGACCCGCAGCCCGTCGCGATGGGCGCCGACGGCATCGCGATCAGCCACGACGGCGAGCGCCTGCTGTACTGCCCGCTCGCGTCACGTCGGCTGTGGAGCGTCTCGGTCGACGCGCTCGTCGACCGCGCGCTCGACGACGCCGCGGTCGCGGCCACGGTGGTCGACGAGGGCGACAAGGGGACGGGCGCGGACGGCCTCGAGACCGACGACCGGGGGCGGATCTACGTCACCTCCTACGAGCACGACGCCGTCCTGCGCCGCCTGCCGGACGGGTCCTACGAGACGCTCGTGCACGACCCGCGGCTGCTGTGGCCGGACACGATGTCGGTCGCCGCCGACGGCCACCTCTACGTGACGGCCAACCAGCTGCACCGCCAGGCGACCTATCAGCGCGGCGAGGACCTGCGCACCAAGCCCTACGCGCTGTTCCGGACGCCGATCGACGCGGGCCCGGTGCGGCTCGTCCGGGAGGGCGCGGGCGGCTCCGGCGCTGCGGCGGGTGCCGCGTCCGGCGCGGGTGGGTCCGGCGGACCGGTCCCGAGCGGCCCGGCGTGAGCG